>NZ_JBCOSQ010000003.1:0-145768 GCF_040920905.1 Butyricimonas sp. RTP31003st1_G1_RTP31003_210430
CTTTTACTGTAATGTTTACCGTAAAATTGCTCGTAAATTTTACCCACCTGTTCCGTGGTTAAACCGCTGCAATAAAGACTACTCACTAGCTTTTGAGCCTCTTCTTCCTGGTCTTTTAGCACCCCTAGTAACATCGGGTAAAAATGGTTGTTACGACTACGCGGGACCCGAAGTTCGAAGACCTTACCTCCATGACATACTCGACGACCACGAAAACCGTTACTCACGTCACCACGTGTCTCGTTATGAAGATCACGTTCCGATAACATTAAACTCTCTAAACCTTGTTTAACCAAGCCTTGTAAACCTAGTTCACCGTTTGTGATTTCGGAAATTATTTCCGAGATTTGTTCATGTGTAAATTCCATAATAATTCATTTTTGAAAATTGCATTACAAAAATAATCAATTCGGAATTTACACACTTTTTGAAACACTATCGCATTTCGCGCTACAGTTCCCATGAGTAGTATAGTGTCGATAGTGTCTCAAACCTCTTGTATACACTATCCTATGTTTTATCCCAAAATAAGATATTCTTCGTTATATATGTTATTCAAGTGCTTGTGATTGCAGAAACTCCAACATTAAAGATAGCAAATAAACAAACGAAATTAAATAGTAAAATAAATGAATATTTAGCTCAGGATTTATACGCAAATATATTCCAAATAAAGAACAGATAAGTTCCAAATAATACCCGTTACTTTATGCTCATTCGAAACTCAAACGTTGCTCATCCATAACGGGGATGTCTAAGCTCTGTTTAAGCTCTGAATGATCCACGAGAAAAAGGTAGTTTTTCCACTATATCTCCACCTTTTTTCTTCGAGTTCTCATTAGAACGATCAGTAAGGTAATAATTATTGTAACTGATTAAATGAATAGATTCAACTTCCTCGTGAATATTAGAAATTCATTCACTTTATTCATTCATAACGTATTAATATCCATTTTATACATACGGGATACTCATTTCCATTACAATCTCTCCCAAGTTGAGTCTATATATCCAAATGGTGCGAAAAGGGATCATCGAGTTACTGTGGAACCACACCGTACCTCCCGGTCGCTACAAAATCTGTATTCGAGTATCTAATGAAGGACGATCGTTGTGTCACGGTAATCGTGATATAAACAATTGAGCGGAAGGAATTGCGTTCCTTCCGCTCTCAAAAATCGCCATAAACTAACACACCCTAATTTGTACTTTCCACAAGTATAATTTAACGTCTTTCTCTGTACCGGACGTCTTTTATCCGAGCAAAACCGGAATATTCCACTCGTTTTGTTATCGAATTATTCGTTCCATCTACTTTATAGAACCCTAACTTTCCACCATTCACACCGCTAACACTATTATCATAAGTACCCACCATCAACTCGTACTGACGAGCCATAAATTCTTCTGTGGGTTCAGGCCACCAATAGTTATTATGATACAAATTAAACTTCAACATGGTCACTTCCTCGTTGGCACTCAATCCGATATTTGTCATTTCATAAGTTATATTAGTACCCAAATTATGCAAGTACACCTTGTTTTCCACACCATAGAACATATAAGGGAACTGTGAATGGAAGGCAAACACGGTCGCTTTATCAAAATCGGGTGCATTCAAATTTTCGTATATACTCTCTTGCACGAACCCCGCTCCGCTCATGTTAATCCCATATATAACCCGTTTCCCGGAAGTGTTTTGCAATATGGCATATACCAAACCATTCGAGTAGCTAGTCCCCTCCATATAAATTAAATCCATTCCGGTTTTAAAATCAAACAATTTTCCGACTTCCGGGTTAGGAACAGGTGTCAATATCTGGTTTACATCATTGGTTGTGGGACTCTTGAAACTCCAACCCACAAAACGTTTATTATCTATATCATAGAACAGGGCCGCAGTACTGTTTCCCGGGTAGCGAACCATACTTATACCAACATACGGGGCTACACGATATTCCGGGGACTTTCCACGAACAGAAGTATTGATTGGCATCTCAAAAGCCGCACCCGTAGCCGTTACCAAAGCATAAACATTCCCTTTATTTGAAACGGCAAAAATAGCACGTGCCGTAGGAGGACCCATGTGTGCCAATGGCATATATTCTATAATATTTTCATCCGGATCGCTTGGTGCCACGATAAAATCTGTCGTGTAAATGTTATACATATCACTCGTCTCGAAAGTATTTTGGTTAAGTTTGTAAGTACCTTCTTCCGACATTAGATAAATAACATCCCCTGTTTGAACAGGGGCCGGATAGAATCCAATCTTTGTTGCATTCTTCAAATCAGGAAGTCCCAACAAAGATAACAAATCATAAGCGGGCTCAATCCGATCTGCCGAAATCACCGAAATCATATCCATCCGCACACGCTTTTCTTCACCCTCGTTACACAATACCAACCAACCTTCATACGTAGAGGAAGTCACTTTCACATCAAAAGTTGTAGAATACTCAATAGAAGAACGCTTATCTTTTACCGCAAACCACACAACATAATTCCCTGACGGGATTGAAATTAATGTATCCAACTTCAACGATTTAGATGGATTTAAATCTACCCATGCCTCATCATACAATTGACTTCCTCCCTTTTTCTCCAACCTATAAGAAAACTCAAAATTAGGATTTCCATCCTTAATCTCTCCTTCCAATGAAGAAGTCACCTTAGGCTGGGCAACAATATGCTCTATACCGCCAAGAATTTCAAGCGTCTCGGGCAAATTCTCAATTCTAATTTCTGCCATCTCACGATAATCATAATTCCCCTTATCATCATAACATGACATCAAAAAGAATATGAACGAGAATAATATTATATTTTTCATTTTCATATTGACAATTCTTTAAACAATTATTGATAATCAGAATAATCTACCTCATAATTCGGAGCTAATTGCATATACTTTCCATCCGAATTTTTTACAGGATTCCCCGCATCAGCCTGCTCCTGCAAATAAATTCGCACGGTTCGAGCAAAGAAAGGAAGTCGTGCTGTCTGCACTTTATACCCGTACATATTAGCATATTGCCAATCCCTTGGGGTTAATCCACACACTTGATTCACTACCTGATACTTTTTGGGTGTCCATTCTCCAAAATAATCTTGTTCCGCATAATTTTTCCAGAAATTGGGTTGAGTATACATTTCATTAAACGTGAAAACATAACGAACACCACTGATTTGTTCTCCTTTTACCGTGTAAAGATTCGTGTTTTTATAGGTTTCCAGATAACATTTAAAATGTTCATTCTCTTGCAAACGAAGCACGATTTTCAACGATTTCTCCAATAGAGTCTCCGTACGTAGGAGACGAACCGGGACCACCGCATTACTGGTTCCAGCCTTAATAACCAGCGAGTCCAATTCTATCTCGAAATCTATCCCTTCAATAGCTGTTGATTCTTCCATATCAACGACAACCTTAAACGGCCGATCATAATCTACCACTTTCCCCATGGTCAAAACAGGAGCATTTAGTACATGGCTCGTGTAATAAGCATACATCCCGGCAAAAGAAAAATCGGTTGAATCACTATAATATTCCGTTGTACTACCATAAACGGTACTCGTCAATCTCTGAAAATAAATTCCCGCATCATTACTCGCAAATACTGGAATCTCTTCTTTATCACAACTCCACAAAAAGGGAAATGACATTACCGCAAATAATAAAATTTTCAATTTCATAACTCTTTCTCTTTTAACGATTTTCAATCTCTCCCGTTGGCAACGGAATTGTATATTCAAGATAATTTGCTCCATTATAATTATATCCCGCTTCATCAATCCACAAATAATCCGTGTTTAACCTCTTGTGTAAAAAAAAGGTTTGTCCTTCTCCCCAGAATTCACGAGCATACTCGTTATTCAATTTTATTCTCAAATCTCTTTCACTGTTCACAGTCAAAGAAGGTAAACCGCGTTTAGCTCGTATTTCGCTTAACCATTTATATCCATCTGCCAATTCCGGCTCACATTCCGCCGCAATGTAATACACCTCGCTCAAACGAATCAATGGCATCAACACGGCGTGAAAATATTCTAAATTCTCGTCCGGTTTATCAGGATTTTTCTCATCCTTAGGCTTATCAATCTTTTTATACTTTATAAAGATATCTCCTTGTACTCCCACACTAGTCGCTGCCCTCCAATGTGTTTGATAACGATAATCCTGACTTTCATTACCAAAAAGACTACTCAAGACGAAATTGGCTTTAGGTTGCAAGAAATTGTTTCCGGCAGTTTCGTCATCAAAATAATACGTGTAAATATCAGCCCGAGCTTTATCATAGAATCCCATCAAGACCTCAGTAGAGAAAACCCGATCCGGAGTTCTCTGGTTAGCCAACAATTTATTCGGATCCACCGCAGGAAAATGTTTCGCCACATTCTCATCTGTCAACAACTGGCGAGCAGCCTTTAATGCATTCACTTTATCCCCAGCATATAAATATGCCCGAGCCTTTAATGCCAAAACAGCATAATAATTAAAACGCAATTGACGATAACGCAAATATACCTCCTGATCATCTTCTAAAGAAGCCATAGCTCCTTGTTCTATCACGGGATCATTTCCTTCAAGTAGTTGTTCCGCAGCATGAACATCCCGCAACACTCGTCCCATGACCGTATCGGCTGATAATATTGGCAACGCCGAGACTTTATCCGATTCATTGTATGGAATTGCTTCTGCTGATGGGTCTTTCACATACACAGGTCCAAACAAACGTAGCATATCCAAATGCAAGAAAGCACGCAAGGCCAAAGCTTCCCCTGTTAGTACTTTTTTCTCCTGTTCGTTTAACACACCGGTGCTAATCTTCAAGTTTTTAAGCAATACATTACAATTTAAGATTGTGGAATAAGCCGACGACCAAATATTCGATAAATTAGCCTCAACAGTCTCATCCGTGTAATCCGGCTTCACCAAAGCTGTATAATATTTATTCACGGATAACGGCGTATAACGAAAAGCGAGAATATCTATCATCTCGTAAGTAAGATTCTTGCCATAAAGCGATGAAGAGGCTAATTTATTATAAATCCCGTTCACGGCTGTGTAGAAACCACCACGTGTGGCAAAAAGTTGCTCCTCTGATTGTTTATCCTTGGGCTGCACGTCTAAAAAGTCAGAACACCCGCTCCCTAGAAACAACAATAGGCTCAAATATATGATAATATGTAATTTCATACCACTTGTTTTTTAAAAATTAAACGATAATCCCGCTTCTAAACTCCGAGCAAAAGGATAGGAAATACCTCTCTCCGATTTAATAGAAGATGCTCTAAATACATCACGCATAGAAACCTGCACTTTCAGATTACTCAAACCTAACTTCTGAATCCAACCATCATAAAACTCGTAACCAAGATAGACAGACTCCAACGTCAACACGTTCTCTTCTTGTACAAATCGAGAAGACATCGGGGTGGATGCCGCATTAGCAATATCCTTAAAACGTACAAGATCACCCGGTTTTTTCCAACGCTCGTAAAGCGCTCGTTTATCTTGATTTTTATTCAACCCTTTGGTAGAGATATTCTCTACTTTATTGAATAAAGCTTCATTAAACACATCTGCACCCAATTGATAACGGAAATTCAAACTAAATGACAACCCTTTCCAGTTCAAAGAAGTCCCCAAAACTCCTTCTATTTTCGGACGAGTATTACCACAAATCACTTCATTATCATACGAAAAATCATACGTGTAATTCCCATTTTTATCGTAGTATAACTCTTTACCGTTAGCCGGATCTATTCCCTCCGATTTTACAGCCCAAATATCATCCGGATCTGCCCCGTCATAATATCGAACCGTGTTAGCACCCTTGCCACTCGCATTCAACAACGACAATTTGTCCCCAATCTTATCAATTCGATTTTTCTGCGTACGCAAGTTAGCACGTACCATCCATGAAAAACGTTTATCAAACTTCTGAATGATATAATAAGAAGCTGTAGCCGTCACTCCTTGCGAGATCTGTTCTCCGGCATTTGTCATATAGGTTGGTGTTCCAGAAGATAGCGGCATCCCTATTCGTATCAAAAGTGGGTCCGTCACTTTATGAAAATAATCAACTGTAATATTTAAACGCTTATTCAACAAAGTAATGTCAATACCAATATTTTTATCTAACGTCGTTTGCCACTTCAAATCAGAATTACCAACTTGATCCAAAACAGCTCCTAAACCGAAATAATTCATTGAACCATATTGAAAAGCATAAGTCAACAACGTTTGGGCCGAGTCGTAATTTTGATTTCCAGGATTACCAATAGAAACTCTCAATTTCAACAAATTAATCCAACTAAAGTTATTTTGGACAAATTTTTCCTTGTGCAAATTCCATCCTAAACCGACAGACCAGGTTGTGTTGTATTTTTTAGATGATCCAAACACGGAAGATCCGCTACCACGCAAACTAAAATCCATCAAATAACGATCGTCAAACGAATACCCCACGTTAAAATAACCATTCAAAGAGCGAGAGACACTCTCGTAAAACGTGGGAATTCCGTTTTCCGGATACCCGTTCGAAAAAGAAGGATAAGTAAAATCTCCATTGGGAAAACCTTGTGCCGAATATCCTTGCACCAAGGACTTACTCGCATTGAAATTTCCCCCGGCAACCAAATTGATCCGATGTACTCCTAATATTTTAGCCCATGTTACACTAAGTTCCCCTTCTGTTTGATTCAACCGGGTATTAGTTGAAGTATATTCACCTTTCTTCAATGCTTCCGTATCTTCGAAACGCGTATCCTCTGGTGAATAAAATACCTCCGCATCATTATTCCCGTAGGTTATACCCAGACGGGCACGTATACGCCATTCTTGTGTGGGAAAATATTCTGCCACGAAATAATTGCTTAATGAAACGTTCTTCCCTTCATTGCGACTATTCAGGTTGTCATTCCACAACGGGTTAAACGCTTCGAAATAATCATTTTTCTCCAACCATTTCTCGACAATCCCGTCTTTATTCCGTTTCTTGAAATAAGGATTTGCTTCCGCATAAGCTTGAAAAGGTACGACAGGATTCTCTATATCTGTCACGTTAATCGAAAACTTGTTAGAGAATTGAAACTTTTCCATTCGATAGATCAAATCGATATTGCCACTGATGATTTCACGCAAAGACTCTTTCATCACCCCTGAAATTCCGTTATACCCTACACCCAAACCAAAAAGGAAACGCCCTTCACCACCTTGCACGTATAAAGAGTGTTTTTGATTTATCCCCGTACGTAATGGTTCTGCCAACCAATACGTGTTTACCCCACTCTCCACAGCTTCCAATTTCCCGTTATACAATTCATTCAATTCAATCTCTTTTTCTGCACTCCAATTTGCAGGAGAATATCCTCCCGCCAATCTCTCGAATTCCAATTTTTCTCTCGCATTCATCAAATTATAACTACTCAAATCCGGTATAGAAAGATTGAGATTCCCGTTATAACTCACCTGAAGTTCTCCCGATTTAGGTTTCACTGTTTCTACCACCACAACCCCGTTAGCAGCTTTCGACCCATAGATAGCGGTTGAAGCCGCATCCTTTAATATCGTAATAGACTCTATACGATTAATATCCAAATCATTAATTACAGCTAATGACGATTCGAACCCGTCTAAAATAAACAAGGGTTGATTAGGGTCAGCATCCAACTCATCACGCAGACCTAACACACTTGATTTCCCTCGAATCTCCATGTTCGGTAAACGATTAGGATCTGAACCGAATTGATTATCTTCCAAGATCGCAAAAGCCGGATCAAGCGTTTTCAAACTCTGCAAAATATTTTGGGAACCCATCGTTTTCAACTCTGCAGCAGTATATGTAGAAGCCGATCCTGTAAAACTTTCCTTTTTACGAGTAAAGATACCGGTGACCACAACATCTTCTAACGCCACTTTCTCTTCTTGCATCGTAATTTTTAACTCTTGATGATATTCACCAACTTTAAACTTAGGAACTGCGACATGTTGAGTTTCCATTCCGATAAAAGAAAATATTAAAACCACTGAATCCTTGGGAAGTACTAACGAAAATTCGCCATTAGCATCCGTGGCCACTCCTATCGTCGTCCCCTTAATCAAGATAGCAACTCCCGGTAAAACTTCCCCACTTTGATCTATCACTTTCCCCGTAATTTTAAATTCCTGCTTCTTATCCGGAGATTTACTTTGCACTTTTATCAAAATGATTCCTCCCTCAAGCAAATCCCATGAAAATCCTCTATCCAAAAGCAACTTATCCAACACCTTATCTACAGGTTCATCCTTCACGTTCACACTCATTTTTCCCAGATCCCTACATTGTTCTTCATTATACACGAAATCATATTTCGTTTGACGTTTGATTTCCCGAAACACTTGTTCTGCAGATACATCCTTCAAGTTCAAGGAGACCTTTTCTTGTGCCGATACCTCAATGGCAACCACTTGTAATACACAGACAAGGATTAATACGATACTCCATCTCATAACCCTCAAAATTTTTCTATTCCGATATTTCGGAAAAAGAAGTAAATACCACTTTTTTTTCATAACTTTGAATTACTTTAATTTATAAATTCTCTTCTATTGGCAATTCCCGTTGCATATGAAGAGTGTAAAAGCGGAAGGTGTTCCCTCACCTTCCGTTTATTTATTTCATATATAATATCAATTCTCGACCTTCCAATCTGTAATTTACATTCACTGACGAAGTTAACGCTTTCAATATAATAGAAAAATTCGCATGCCGTTTGATATCTCCAGTAAAATGAAGATTTCTTATAGATTCATCTTGAAATTCAACACTTACATCATACCAACGAGCCATGATATCCATTATTTTCTCCAAACTTTGATTCTTGAATAAAAAATGTCCCTCTTTCCAAGTCACGTAAGGCAAAATATCTACTTCTTTTACTTCCATCGTTTTATTTTTTCGATCATAACGAGCCAATTCATTCGGCTTAACTTCCCACTCTTGAGTATCACCCTCCATCTGGAGCCCAACACGCCCTTTCACAAGAACTGTTTCTATATAATCTTTGTCATAAGTATTGACATTAAAAGAAGTTCCCAACACCTTTACTCGCACTTGTTCTGCATTCACAACAAATGGTCTTTGCGGATCCGTCACCACTTCAAAAAAAGCCTCTCCTCTTAACTCTACTTCACGAGAAGTTGCACAAAAACTTACCGGATAACGAAGTTCACTATCAGAATTTAAATACACAATAGTTCCGTCTGAAAGTTTCAAACGATATTCTCCCCCTCTCGGAATCTTTAATACATGATAATACCCCGATGCTAATTCCTTTATCGAATCACCATACTCCAATTGATTATTTGAAGCAATAACTCCTTGTTCAATAGACATTCGAACAGAATCTGAAAGTTCTATCTCTTCCCCATTTTCCGTAAGTAGTGTTGCCTTATGACTTCCCGGTAATATTGTTTGAATTGCAACAGGAACAACTTCCTGTTCCCCCTCCTTAATAAATAAAGAAACACAAATTACCAATAACAAAACAGCTGCCGCCCCCCAACAGGAAAATCTTATAAATCTTTTCTTCTTCCGAAGAATACTGTTTTCACGAATGCGTCCCCATAAAACGGAATTTTTTTCTTCACTTTTAATAAAAACTCCCAACTCTTCGTCTATATATTCATCATCCTGTAGACGCATAAAAAGAGTTTCATGCATTGGAGAATCGGATCGCCATTGATTTAGTTCTTGGCGCTCAAAATCAGATAACTCTCCTCGTATACTCCTGTATAAAAGTTCTGCAATATGATGTTCCAAATGAAAGTTCATGCCTTATTTTTACAACTAAAACACTTGAATCATCATTTGGTGTATAGTCAAATACAAAAAAAATATCACTTTTTCGAGATAATCTTATAAATAATTGCAATTCAAGAACAAAAGGAAAAGGTTAAAATCTTTAATTCGGTTACGCATATAATGATTAGCGTTATTCTTGTATTTTTTCACCGTATTAATAGATATATGAAGTTGTTTAGCTATTTCTTCGTGTTTTTTCCCCTCCAAACTGAGCTGGTATACTTCTTTACAAGCAGGAGGTAATTCATCAAAAATACGATGTAACATTTCGAACAGCTCTGCTTTAATTACATTTTCAAGAAAACTTTCCGAAGGTTCTTCCACAAATCCTTCTACATATTTCTGCCTAATTTTTTCATGACGAAGATTATTCAAACAACGATTTTTAACACCTGTATATAGAAAGCTTTTTATCGCAAGTTCATTACGAAACTTCTTCCTATTTTCCCAAAGAGACACGAAAGTATCTTGAAGAATATCCTCAATTACCCGCTCTTCAGGTAAGAATTTATTTCCAAAATAACGTAAAGTAGAAACATACTTTTCGTAGATTTCTTTAAAGGCAGACTCTTTCCCGTCAATAAAATCCTGGATTATATTTTCTTTTGCTTGAAACATTATTCTTTGGTACTTTTCAACGTTTTAAATATAGATATAAAATTTTATAACCATCAAAAAAGAGTACAATTTTGTTTTTCATATTCTTCTAGATTCCTATTTTTAGAAGAATTTTTATGATCCATATATTACCATGGTATGAAATTTGTTTTATCCGATCAAAAACAACACACATCTTTTATCGTGGGAATTATAGATTGAAATTTGTAGAATAATCTTGCAAACATGAATATCGAAGAATTCAGAGAATATTGCTTGTCATTGAAAGGGGTACACGAGAAGATGCCCTTCCCGAATGTTCCCGATAAATACAGCCAGGACGTTCTATGTTTTTACGTGGCAAGCAAATGGTTCTGCTTTGTAAATATCGAAGTATTTGATTTTTGCTGTATCAAATGCAATCCAGATGAAATGGAAGAATTACGAGCCACGTACACGGGCATAAAACCCGGATGGCACATGAATAAAAAACACTGGATCAGCGTTTATTTTAACCAAGACATACCAGACAAGGAAATCAAAGAACTAGTCAAAAAATCCTACGACATTGTAGTCAGAAGCCTGACAAAGAAAGAACGGGAGGCATTAGCAAATTCTGAGGAATAAAATCTTTCTATTCCTCCCCTTCTTCTCTACCGCAAATAGCAAAATCTGTAATTTTGGTATGCATCTCTGTAATTTATATACAAATGAAATGACAGAGGTAATGTAATTTTGTAGCATAAAATTATGAACACAACACACTAGAATAATCATTATAAAAAATCATATTATGGCAAAAAGAATTTTAATCCTTTCTTCCAGTCCTCGAAAAGGCGGAAACTCCGACACCTTGTGCGATGAATTTCTGCGGGGAGCTAAAGAAGCGGGAAATGACGTTGAAAAGATTTTCTTACGAGATAAAAAGATTAATTACTGCACGGGATGCAGCACGTGTAGCCTGCACCATAAACCTTGCCCGCAAAAGGATGATGCCGCGGAGATCATTGACAAGATGGTGGCTGCAGATGTTATCGTCATGGCAACACCCGTCTATTTCTACACGATGAGTGCCCAGATGAAAACCTTGATTGACCGGTGCTGTGGTCTCTACACGGAAATGAACGACAAAGAGTTCTATTTTATCGTTACGGCGGCAGAAAATGATAAAGAAAAAATGACGCGCACCGTGGACACGTTCCAGGGATTTCTTGATTGCCTGGAGAATCCTACCATCAAAGGGGTGGTCTTCGGACTAGGCGTATGGCACGTCGGAGAAATCAAAGGGAACCCGGCCATGCAGGAAGCATACGAAACAGGAAAACGAGTATAAATTTATAAAACTATGTATCTAGAAAACATTAACTCCCCGGAAGACGTGAAACGTCTTTCCATCGAAAATTTAAATATACTGGCGGATGAGATTCGCCACGCTTTACTAACCAAACTAAGCGCTCATGGCGGACATATCGGTCCTAACCTGGGAATGGTTGAGGCCACGATAGCCCTACACTACGTGTTCAACTCGCCAGTGGACAAAATCGTGTATGACGTATCGCATCAAAGTTATGCCCACAAGATGTTAACCGGACGTAAGGATGCCTTTCTTCACGCGGAAGAGTACGACGAGGTAACCGGTTATACCAACCCACGGGAAAGCAAGCACGATTTCTTCACGATCGGTCACACGTCAACTTCCGTGAGTCTTGCCTGCGGGTTAGCCAAAGCCAGAGACCTGAAGGGAGATCGTGAAAATATTATCGCCGTGATCGGTGACGGTTCTCTAAGTGGTGGAGAGGCCTATGAAGGATTAAGTAATGCGGGAGAAACAGGTACCAATTTAATCGTGGTGGTCAACGACAATGAAATGTCTATTGCCGAAAATCATGGTGGTTTGTACCAGAACTTGAAAGCCTTGAGAGACTCTGACGGGCAAGCGCCTTGCAATTTTTTCAAGTCTCTCGGGCTTGATTACATCTACGTGAAAGACGGTAACGATATTACCGCTTTGATACACGCCTTCACACGGGTAAAAGACGTTTCTCGTCCCGTGGTCGTGCATATCCACACGCTAAAAGGGAAGGGATACACTCCCGCAGAAACCTACAAAGAAAGATACCACTGGGGTATGCCGTTCAACCTAGAGACCGGGCAACCGTTATCTGACGGGGGAAACACGGAAGATTATTGTAATCTGACAGGAAAATTCCTACTGGAACAAATGCAAAAAGACCCTACCGTGGTGGCCATTTCCTCGGGAACACCCGCGGTTATCGGTTTTAATCCCGAACGCAGGCAACAAGCCGGAAAACAATTCGTTGATGTGGGGATCGCCGAGGAACATGCCGTGGCTATCGCATCCGGAATCGCTGCTAATGGCGGAAGACCCGTGTACGGTGTTTACAGCACGTTTATCCAGCGGTGCTATGACCAATTGTCGCAAGATCTGTGTATCAACCGGAACCCGGCAGTCATTTCGGTGTTCCTTGGCGGCTCTGCCGGGATGAATGATGAAACACACCTCGGATTCTTTGATATTCCACTTATCTGCAATATACCGAATATCGTGTATCTGGCCCCGACTTGCAAAGAGGAATATTTCGCCATGCTGGAATGGGGTATCAAACAAACAACGCACCCTGTTGCCATTCGTGTTCCGGGACCGGTTGTCATCGAAAGCGGTGAAACCTTTGACTCGGATTACAGCGAATTAAACCGCTATAAAATTACCTGTCAAGGGGAACGGGTGGCCATCATCGCACTTGGAAATTTCTACCCGCTGGGAGAGTCCGTGCGTCGAAAGTTGCAAGAGGCAATCGGAGTCCAAGCCACACTGATAAATCCTCGTTATATCACGGGACTTGACAAACAGATGCTGGAAGATTTAAAGGCTAATCACCAGCTGGTGATCACGCTGGAAGACGGTGTACTGGATGGAGGTTTCGGGGAAAAGATTGCCCGCTATTACGGGGATTCCGAGATGAAGGTCAAGAACTACGGTCTGAAGAAAGAATTTGCCGATCGCTTTGTTCTGGAAGAACTATTAAAAGAAAATCATCTGACAGACACGCAGATCACGAATGAGATTCGGGAAATCATAGATAAAAAACAAAACTAAATCTATACTACCCCCTCCAACTCCCCCTTACACAGGGAGAGAGCTGATTACCAAGCGATTTCTTCCCCTGCGCAAAGAGGAGTTAGTGGGGGGGTAGTTATTTAAACAGCTAAATCACCCCGAAATGCCGTAAAGCCTTTTCAATTCCATCCTCATCCACGGAATCGGTAACATAATCCGCAGCCAGCTTTACTTCATCTTCCGCATTTCCCATAGCCACCCCGATCCCGACATGTTTCAACATGAGGACATCATTCCCTCCATCCCCGAAAGCCATCGATTCCTCCAACGATATTCCAAAATAATCCAACATTTTATCTACCCCCACTTGCTTACTACTTCCTTTCGGAATAACATCCGAAAACAATGGATTCCACCGGGTTGCCTCACAATGAGGCATGGCAGCCATAATCGCTTTCTCCTGTTCTTTCGTGAAAAATGCCACCAACTGGAAAACCTCTCCTTCGACAGCCTCCCGTAAAGGCAGACTAGGCGGTTGCGGGAAGTTCAGTAAACGAAAAATCTCGTTCGTCCGTTCGTTCGTGTAATTGATATAAAATGTATTTTCATGCACAAAAATACAGGGAAAACTCTCTTGTTCTTCCATGTATCGCACTAAAGAAACCATATCTTCCGACGGCATACTATGTTTATAAATCACTTTCTCCCCCACGATACAATACCCCCCGTTTAAAGTAACATAACCATCAAATTGCAAGTCTTCTAAATTATTAATAGCCAGCAATTGCCTCCCACTCGCAATGAATACCCGAATACCTTTGGCACGCAAAATAGCAATTGCTCTCTTCGTAGAATCCGGAACCCGATGTGTCTTAAAGCTAACCAACGTCCCGTCAATATCAAAAAATACAGATTTTATCATATCATCCTAATTTCAACGCAAAAATACAGATTTACACAACAACTCTCATTGACCTAAATCAAAATTTACAGGAAGAAGAAAACAGTCGGGAATGATATGGTATCGAAAAGAAGGCAGTATTTCTGTTTTGGTGTGATGATCTCTGCCGGAAGCCGACTGTTTTCTAAAGTTCTAATTTGTCTTCTTGACAAAGTTAAATCATTTATTCCAATATTGCAATAATTTGAATCTTTTTTTCAACTAAATTATCACGGCACAGCAACATCATGACAAATTCATCATACATACAACAATAGACTACTCCTTTTATTTCTTCTCTTCCTCCGGGGTCACGTTATCTAACCTAAATTCCAACGCCTTCACCGAAATCAATATCTCTTTCACGGAAATTCCCAATGAAATCACCAACAGCAACAAAGCCACACCGAACGTGTAAACGGCCAAGGTTTGCAGACCGACATAGATAAAAAAGGTACAAACCACGCAAAGCAATAAACTGATCACTCCGTAAATTTGCATCGACCGAGCCATGTAAAGCCGCTTCCGTAAATTATCCAGTTGCAATTTGGTCATCGCACTCGGCCGATTCTCATGTTCACCCTTCAAATTCCGGATCACTTGGGCATACGCCAAAAAACGATTCGTATAAGCCAGCATGATCAACGATATAGCCGAGAATAAAATAGAAGGTGTTGTCAATGTAAGCTCTTCCATAACCGCAATATTAAATACTAAATACTTTACGGGCACATTCGTACCCTTGATTATACAAGTCCGTTAATTTCGTCACGTCTTGTTCGATCCGATCCACCTCCAACGGTTTCTCCGGACGAATCAAGATTACTTTTTTCTCCCGTTCCAACTGTTCCAAAAAATCAAGCGTCTCGTTATAACGTTTATTCTTTATCCTCAAGCTCTCCCGTAATGCCGGATATTTACGATACATGAACCAAGGCAATGATTTCTCTTTTTCATCTTTCCGGTAACCTTTATTACGAGTTAGGATCACCACGTTACGATCGAACCCGTCAGCTATTGCTTTCCGGATCGGGATGGCATCACAGATTCCCCCGTCCAGCATGGGTTCCTCGTCCACGTAAGAGACCGGACAAACAAAAGGCAGACTGCAAGAGGCCCGACAAATATTCAACAAACGTACCGGATCATGCTTTTCCTCGAAATAATTCGCCTCGCCCGTCCTACAATTACTCGTCACCATCACGAAACGCTCCGGGGAGGCAAAGTAAGTATCATAATCGTACGGGATAATCCGGGTCGGGAATTCATCAAAAATAAGGTCAAAATCCATGATACTCCGTTTCGTGAAAAAATAACGGAAACCGATATAATGGTACTTATCCAACAAATCAATATTACACGTCTTTGCCCGTCCCCGCTGACGGGAGGCATAGGAAAGCCCGTTACACGCTCCGGCAGAAACTCCGATCGTGTAAGGGAAATAAACCTTTTTATCCATCAAGAAATCTAACGCCCCGGCAGTAAATACGCCTCTCATTCCACCACCTTCAAGTACTAATCCCGTATGTGCATCTAATATCATAACCAACAAACATTTTTATCTTCTTTCGAAACAGGTGGAGCCACGTCCCACACATCACTCAAATCCGGCCCTTCACTTCCGGCGGTATACGTTCGCAAATGCTCTCCCGGATGTTCCCGCCAATAGTTCACGATCGGATCAATAAACTTCCAACTGGCCTCCAAGGCATCATCCCGCGTGTAAAGCATCGAATCTCCCTGCATGGCATCCAGCAACAAACGCTCGTAAGCTCCCGGCAGATAATTGTTACAAAGCGAGGCATACAGGAAATCCATCCCCACTTGTTTCACCGTAAAGCCGCCACCCGGCATTTTCAACCCAAACTTCAACATCACCCCCTCATCCGGTGTCATACGAATAATCAACTGATTACAGGACGAACCCTCACATTGTCCCTGAAATAACTTATGTGGCGTGGATTTGAAATGAATCACCACCCCGGAACGCTTGTCTTTCAAACGCTTGCCCGTGTATATATAAAACGGCACATGACTCCACCGCCAGTTGTCAATAAAAACTTTCAACGCCACGTAAGTCTCCATATCGGAATTCGGGGCAACATCTTTTTCCTGCAAATATCCAACCACGGGCTGCCCTTTCGATTCTCCGGCCACGTATTGCGCCCGGACAACATTACGAGGAATATCCTCCCCTTTCCATTGGCGAAGTGAACGTAACACCTTTACCGTCTCGTCCCGAATCACCTCCGGTTCCATCGTCGCCGGGGATTCCATCGCCACGAAAGCCAACAACTGCATCAGATGGTTCTGCACCATATCCCGCAAAGCCCCCGTTGTCTCGTAATATTTTCCCCGGTTCTCGATTCCAAGCGATTCCAAAGCATATATCTCCACGTAATCCACGTAGTTCCGATTCCACAAGGACTCGAATATCTCGTTTGCGAAACGCAAAACCAATATATTCTGTACCGTCTCCTTTCCCAAGAAGTGGTCTATACGATAAATTTCTTGTTCACAGAATACCTGCAACAAGGATTGATCCAACTCTTTCGCAGTCTCCAAACTCGTCCCGAAAGGTTTCTCCACCACAATCCTGTGCCAGCCACCCCGTTCCTTAACACCAAACAAGCAACTTCTCCCGATATATTTCGTGATTGCCTGTTGCGAATTCGGAGGGGTTGCCAAATAATACACCACCCGCATCGGGATGGCATTTCCCTCCATCAAAAACATCACCCGCTCTCCCAACTCATCGGCTCCTTCCACGGGATCAAAAGGTTGGTAGTACACTTTCTGTAAAAAACGATCCACCTCTTCCCCGTTCAATCCCTTCTCCCCTTTCAACTCCTGCAACATCGAACGAATAGACAAACGGAACTCGTCATCACTCATGGATTTCCTCGAAGTTCCCAAAATAACAAAACGTTCCGGCAACATCTGCCGCACGTGTAACTCGTATAAAGAGGGCATCAACATTCGTTTGGTTAAATCACCCGATGCCCCGAATATGACTAATACCTGATCCTCCGGTCTATTCATAATTACACATTATAAGTTCCTGAAACCGTCTTTCCACCTTTTCCCGTCCAGTCGGTATGGAAAAACTTACCCCTTTCGGCATCCGTACGTTCGTAAGTATGCGCCCCGAAATAATCCCGTTGCGCCTGTATCAGATTCGCCGCGGAAGTAAAATTACGTAACCCGTCAAAATAACTCAATGCCGAGAAGAAACAAGGTGCCGCGATACCATTAAACACGCAATCCACGACCACCCCCCGCAAAGCCGGCAAGGCATTTTCCATTCTCTCGTGGAAAAAAGCATCGAATAACAGGTTCTGCAATCCCGGACTCTTCGTGAATGCTTGGGTAATCCTCTCCAAGAATACAGAGCGAATGATACATCCCTTTCTCCATATTTTAGCGATTGTCCCGTAATCCAGATTCCAACCATTTCGCTCGGAGGCCCTGCGCATCAAGGAAAATCCCTGCGCGTAAGAGATCAGTTTCGCCGCGTACAAGGCATCCCTCACCGCCTCGATTCCGGAAGTGTTCAAGGTAATGCAAGCCTCCATATCCCCCACCTTACCAGAGGGGTACTGCACGGACGCTCTCTCTCTTTCGTTCACCAAGGACGACATGAAACGGGCAAACACCGCCTCCGACACCAGCGTCAACGGGTCCCCCTCATCCAAAGCCGCCATCACACTCCACTTTCCCGTTCCCTTCTGCCCGGCCACATCCAGAATATGATCCAGCAAATAGTCACCGTTCTCTTCCTTATAATGCAGAATATGTGAAGTAATCTCGATCAAAAAGCTATTCAGTTCTCCCCGGTTCCACAACTCAAAAATATCTCCCAAGCCGTCGTTATCTAACCCGGTTCTTTTCTTCAACATGGAATACGCCTCTGCGATCAGTTCCATGTCCCCGTACTCGATCCCGTTATGTACCATCTTCACGTAATGCCCTGCCCCGCCGGGACCAATCCATTCGCAACAAGGAGAACCGTCTTCCAGTTTTGCCGCGATCGACTGTAATATATCTTTCACTAGTGGCCAAGCCGTCACGGAACCTCCCGGCATGATAGAAGGCCCGTTCAACGCCCCCTCTTCTCCCCCGGAAATCCCGGCTCCAATAAAATAGAGGCCCTTCTCTTCCAGCATTTTCACCCGACGTTCCGTGTCGTGGTAATCCGAATTTCCCCCGTCAATAATAACGTCCCCCGGAGAAAGCCACGGGAGTAACTGCCCGATCAACTCGTCAACCGGTTCTCCGGCCTTCACCATTAACATGATCTTCCGCGGCAAGCGTATGGACTCCACGAACTCTTCAATCGTGTAAGTCCCGTGGAAACGCTTTCCCTTCCCTCGCCCTTCCACGAAACGGGTTACCACGCTTTCCCGGTCCGGGTGAACCCGGTTATAGACAGAGACCGTGTACCCTTTACTTTCCAAGTTCAAAGCCAAATTCTCACCCATTACCGCCAATCCGATCAATCCTATATCTGATATTTCCATCATAACAATAATTTATTCGTAACTCTATTGTACGACTATTCCTTTTAATTTGTTCTTAAATATTATAACAAAATTTACACTCGCAGAACATCCTACAAAAAGAGAGCCAAAATTGATCGATAAACAGAAAATCCCTGACTCTTAATAATCTACCAAATTCCCAAACATCGAAGTACTCAGATACTTTTCTGCCCTATCGGGGAAAATAACTACAATATTGCCCGTATCTATCTGTTCCGCAGTTTTCAGAGCTGCCACCATGGCAGCCCCGCTACTCATCCCGGCAAAAATACCTTCCCGGACAATAATCTCACGAGCCATGGCAATAGCCTCCTCGCTCTCCACCATCACCTGTATATCTATCCGGGAAGGATCGTAAATAGCCGGAACAATCGCCTCTTCCATATTCTTTAGACCTTGAATGTAATGCCCCTTCACGGGATGCGCAGACACGACTTTTATATCCGGCTTACATCTTTTCAAGAAACGGGATATTCCCATGATTGTCCTCGACGTTCCCAAGGCACTCACCAAGTAATCTATCTCCCCCTCCATCTGTTGCCAGATCTCGATGGCCGTGTTCTCGTAATGTGCCTGATAATTCCCGGCATTACTGAACTGGTCGGGCATAAAATATTTTCCGGGGTTTTCTTCCACAAGTTGATGCGCCTTCCGGATAGCCCCATCCGTCCCCTCCGCCGCGGGAGTCAGAATGACCTTGCCCCCGTACGAACGGATAATCTTTCTCCGCTCCACGGACACCGCCTCACTCATCACAATCTCCACGGGATACCCTTTCACGATACCGATAATGGCCAAACCGATCCCCGTGTTCCCGGAAGTCGGTTCGATAATGGTTTTACCGGGTATCAAACGCCCCTCCCGCTCTGCCTGTTCGATCATCTGCAAGGCGATACGATCTTTAATACTACCCGTGGGATTAAATCCCTCCAACTTGGCGAAAATATTCACATTCGGGTTCTGACCGAGACGATTAATACGCACCATAGGTGTATGCCCTATGGTTTCAAGAATGTTCTTCTTTACCAACATGATTATTTTTGATTTATGATTTACGATTTTAGATTACACTCCCCTCCCGCCGGTCTGAATACACCAAACCTACCGGAGAGACAATCACTGCCTACCGAAAAACGTTTATAGAAATATAAATGGCAGGATTAAAGACAACAACAACAGCAACAACAAGCACGGCCCATTCCTTTGAAAGATTCAAAGTTCGTTCCCCTCACTTGAAATTGACGATTAGAAATAAATGTTGTCTTCATAAACTTCAGATTTATAATTTATCAAACGACTTGTAATCGTTCATATCGCAAATATAAACAAATTATCTTATCTTCGCACCGCTATTTGAAAATGTAAATCCATTTTCAATTTTCAACTTTCAATTTTCAATTAAATATGATTTCAGTAGACGGATTAACAGTAGAATTTGGAGACAGAGCGCTTTTTAAAGATATTTCATTTGTTATTAACGACAAAGACCGGATTGCCCTCATGGGAAAGAATGGGGCAGGTAAATCCACGTTATTAAAAATTCTAGCGGGAGAACGCCAAGCCTCCCGGGGAAATATCTCCTACCCGAAGGAAACTGTTATTGCTTACCTACCGCAACATTTAATGACCCATAACGAAAGAACCGTTTTCGATGAAACGGCACAGGCATTCGCCCACCTTTTCGAGATGGAGAAAGAGATTGAACGGTTGAACCAACAACTCACCGAAAGAACGGACTACGATTCTCCAGAGTATTACAAACTCATTGAAGACGTATCCGCACTCAGCGAGAAGTTTTATAGCATCGACTCCACGCATTACGAGGCGGATGTTGAAAAGGTATTGCTGGGACTCGGATTCCAACGGGAAGATTTCAACCGCCCGACAGCCGATTTCAGTGGAGGTTGGCGTATGCGTATCGAGTTGGCTAAAATGTTGCTAAAAAACCCGGACGTGTTGCTACTTGACGAGCCTACTAACCACCTTGACATCGATTCGATTCAATGGTTGGAGGATTTTCTCGTGAATAACGGAAAAGCTGTCGTCGTGATCTCCCACGACCGGACATTTGTTGACAACATCACCACCCGAACGATCGAGGTCACGATGGGCCGTATTTACGATTACAAGGTAAATTACTCCCAATACCTCATACTACGCCAAGAACGGCGCATTCAGCAACAAAAGGCCTATGACGAACAGCAAAAGATGATTGCCGAGACGAAAGAATTTATCGAGCGTTTTAAGGGGACCTATTCCAAGACCTTACAGGTACAATCCCGCGTGAAAATGTTGGAGAAACTGGAAATATTGGAAGTTGACGAGGAAGACACTTCCGCACTGAGACTGAAATTCCCGCCCGCCCCGAACTCAGGTAAATACCCGGTGATCGCGGAAGAGCTTACGAAAGACTATGACGGACACATCGTGTTCCAAGATGCCCACTTCACGATTGAGAAGGGAGAGAAAGTCGCTTTCGTCGGTCGTAACGGGGAAGGAAAGTCCACGCTGGTAAAATGTATCATGGGTGAAATTCCCTATAACGGAAAACTGACATTAGGCTATAACGTGAAGATTGGCTATTTCGCCCAAAACCAAGCCTCTCTCATGGACGAAAGCCTTACCGTTTTCCAGACCATCGACGACGTAACTCCCATGGAGCTGAAACACAAAATCAAGGATATGCTGGGAGCTTTCATGTTCAGCGGAGACGACATCGACAAAAAGGTGAAAGTCCTGTCCGGTGGAGAACGTACCCGATTGGCCATGATCAAGCTATTACTCTCTCCCGTGAACCTGTTGATTCTCGACGAGCCGACGAACCACCTCGACCTCCGTACCAAGGACATCCTGAAAAATGCATTGAAAGAGTTTGATGGCACTTTGATCGTCGTGTCTCACGACCGTGATTTCCTCACCGGACTCGTCCACAAGGTTTACGAATTCGGTAACAAAAAAGTCAAGGAACACCTCGAAGACATCCAAGGTTTCTTGCGGAAAAAGAAAATGGAAAACCTCCGGGAGATTGAACGCAAAAACTGATAGTCAAATTCTTTTATTGCAATAATAAAAAATATCATCCATTCGTTTTGCTTGAATTAATATTATTCGTAATTTTACGAACAACAAATAAAGCTAAGAATGGAAACGAAAGAATACACCATAGATCAAGAGCAACTCGCCCGTTTCGCAAAAGCGATGGGGCATCCGGCACGAATCGCCATACTCAACTTTCTGGCCCAACAGAATTGTTGTTTTTTCGGTGACATCCATGAGGTCTTACCCATATCGAAGGCCACCGTTTCCCAGCATTTGAAAGAGTTAAAAGATTCTGGACTAATTCAAGGTTCCATCGAGCCTCCCAAAGTTCGATACTGCATTAATCGAGAGAACTGGGCCATCGCCAAGAATTTATTCGTACGCTTGTTTGATCATGGCAACACGAAAAAAAGTAGTTGTTGTTAGTAACAACTATTTTATTAACTATACTGTTCGTAGTTTGACGAAATACAAACATAATAAATTAATATCAATAACAATCAATTAAATTAAAACGTTATGAAAGTAATCCTACTGTTAACAATGTGTCTAAGCCTTTTCGCATGTGGCAACAAAAACACAAAAGGCAGCAAAACCCAAGAACAACAACCACAAAAAGATCATGTCGAAGTTCTCTATTTTCATGGCAAGCAACGCTGTATAACCTGTGCGGCAATCGAAAAAAACACCAAAGAAACGGTGGAAACCCTATTTGCCGACGAACTGAAAGACGGCAGCCTAGTATTCAAATCCATTGACATCTCTCAATCTGAAAATGAAGAGATCATCAACAAATACGAGGTCACGTGGTCTTCACTCTTTATCACGAAATGGAAAAATGGCAAGGATTCCACGGAAAACCTAACCGAATATGCTTTTGCAAAGGCTCTTTCCGCTCCAGATACATTCAAGGCAAACGTGACACAAAAGATTCGGCAACTACTAAAATAAACATCTATGGAATGGTTACAATCTTTATTGGATAGTAGCACCACCCCGGCTTTGACCGCCTTCTTGCTAGGACTACTGACGGCCATTTCCCCTTGTCCTCTGGCGACCAATATTGCCGCCATCGGCTTTATTGGAAAAGACATCGAGAACCGCCACAGGATATTTCGAAACGGATTGCTCTACACGCTGGGACGCATCATGGCCTACACGCTCCTAGGCATTATCCTCATCTTAATTTTGGAAGAAGGTTCAAGCCTGTTTGGTATCCAAAAATTTATCGGCAAATACGGAGAAATGCTACTCGGCCCTGCACTATTATTCATCGGGTTATTCATGCTGTTCGGTCACAAATTCAACCTGCCGTCATTCGGTTTCAAAGGTAATGGAGAGGGATTAGCCCGTCGGGGCGGATGGGGAGCTTTACTACTCGGGATATTATTCGCCATGGCGTTCTGCCCCACGAGCGGCGTTTTCTATTTCGGTATGTTGATCCCGATGTCCACGACATCGGCAGGCAGTTACCTACTTCCCGTTCTCTTTGCCATAGCAACTGCGTTACCCGTACTGGCCACAGCCTGGATTCTGGCTTTCAGCGTACAGCATATCGGCAATTTTTACGGGAAGATAAAAACCATACAAAAATGGTTGAATTGGATTGTAGGCGGGTTATTCACCGCCATCGGGTTATACTATTGTCTGGTTATAAATCTCTAAGTTTTTTCACACGAACAATGTTCGTAATATAACGAATTAAATAAATTAAATCATGGAAATAAAAGTTTTGGGATCCGGTTGCGCCAAATGCAAGACAACCTATGAAATGATCGAAAAAATCGTGAAAGAGAATCAGCTCGATGCAACACTTTCCAAAGTGGAAGACATCGTTGAATTGCTGAATTATGGCATCATGACAACCCCTGCCATCGTCGTCGATGGAGAAGTCAAACTCAAAGGTCATGTCCCCACGGAGAGTGAAATCAAAAAGATTCTCGGTATTTAATAACCTCTTCGTCATGAACAACAAGAAAGAATTGACCATCCTGTTTTGGATGATTGCTATTTTCGCAGTGGTCTTCTTCATGCCGCTCGGCAACGAGCGGTTCATGACCGCCATTGATGCCACGCTCGACCTTGCCAAATGGTACGCGCAAGAACACGTGGTGCTATGCCTGCTCCCCGCATTCTTCATCGCGGGAGTCATTGCCGTATTCGTCAGCCAAGGAGCGGTACTCAAATATTTCGGGGCAAACGCCAAGAAATGGTTATCCTACACGATAGCCGCCATCTCCGGTGGAATTCTGGCTGTTTGCTCTTGTACAATCCTACCGTTATTTACAAGCATATACAAGCGTGGAGCCGGACTAGGCCCTGCCATTGCTTTCCTCTATTCCGGTCCGGCGATCAGTATTTTATCAATTATCCTAACGGCTCGCATCTTGGGCGTGGAGATGGGTATTGCCCGTATAATTGGAGCTATCACATTTTCCATTGTCATAGGTCTTCTCATGTCATTCATTTTCCGCAAGGAAGAAAAAGCCAAAAAAGAGGAACAAATGAACATCACCCCACCACCGGAGAAACGTCCGATGTGGCAAACTTCATTTCATTTTTTCACGATGGTACTCATCCTTGTCTTCGCCAATTGGGGAGCCCCTGCCGCATCCGACAAAGGATTATGGTTTTATGTATTTACCTATAAGTGGTACATCACGGGAATCCTCGCCCTGTTCTTCTGCTGGTCACTCATCCGGATTCTGAAGTTACCTATCACATGGGTATTGCTTGGTGCGATTGCGACGGCACTTTCCGCCTTTCTCGCCAACACGTTTATCACTAATGCCAAGCTGGTCCCTTTGCTCCCGATGATTATAGGAATCACGTCATTGTCCGTGATTCTACTTTTTGACAAACGGGATGATGAAAACCGGGAATGGGCCTTTTCCTCCTGGGGATTTGCAAAACAAATCCTACCACTATTGGCAATCGGAGTTGTTTTCGCCGGATTCTTATTAGGTTCAACACATGATGACACGGTTATCGCCGGGATCATTCCCAATCATTGGATCGAGTGGGCTGTAGGCGGAAATTCACTGCTTTCGAACTTTTTCGCCAGTTTCACGGGTGCATTCATGTATTTTGCCACCCTGACCGAGGTGCCGATTATCCAAGGATTGCTTGCCTCCGGCATGGGTAAAGGTCCCGCTCTGGCATTATTACTGGCCGGGCCATCCTTATCCTTACCGAACATGCTGGTTATTCGTGGAGTTATGGGAACCCAAAAGACAATCGTGTATGTTGCTCTCGTTATCATCATGGCAACCGTATCAGGTTACATCTTTGGCTCGTTCTTTTAAAACTTGAAACTCGCAACTCGCCACAGGCGAAAAAAGAAACGGGGTCTAAAAACAGACCCCGCTCCAGCAAAAAAAATATAAAACACAACATTTATTTCCTATGCTTGTAGCGCACGAAGACCTCCATCGCCTCGTACTCCGCCATTCCCAACTTGTTATACAAGTCGGCCGTGTTACGGTTACGGTCTTCGGCTCGCTGCCAGAACTCGCGAGGATCATCTCCCGGGTAAGCCGGTCCGTTATTCTGTGAACCGTGTCGGTAAATCGCTTGTCGTTTGATGGATAACTCCGACGGGCTTACCGGCACCGCCATATCCACCTTCTCGATCTCCCATTCCAACCAAGCCCCGCGGTACAACCACACGTAACAATCCTTGAACCAGTCATCCTCACACACGACGTCAAAAGCCTGCATGATCGCATCCAGACAAACACTATGCGTTCCGTGCGGATCGGCCAAGTCTCCGGCAGCATAAATCTGGTGAGGTTTCACCTCCCGCAACAGATTCACGATAATATCAATATCTTCTTTTCCCAACGGGTTCTTTTTCACGGAACCCGTTTCATAGAAAGGCAAATTCAAAAAATGTACTCTCTCCGAGGGGATACCCATAAACCGACAAGCTGCCAAAGCCTCTGCCGCCCGCAAGGCCGTCTTGAACTTCAGCACCTCTTTAGGTTCACTTCCCTCCGGTTTCAGATTCCGAATCGTCTCCTTCACCTGCTTGTACCCCTCGCCGGACACTCCCATATTTTGGGCGAACAAATCGGCAATATCCATCATCTCGTACAGGTAATCGTCAAACACGGCGATATTCCCGGACGTTTGGTAAACCGCATGAACTTCATGCCCCTGTTCCACCAAACGGGCCTCCGTTCCTCCCATCGAGATCACGTCATCATCCGGATGCGGACTGAAAATCAACACCCGTTTCGGGTAAGGATTCGCTCTTTCCGGACGGGTTGAATCATCCGCGTTAGGTTTCCCTCCCGGCCACCCGGAAATGGTGTGCTGCATATCATTAAACACGGCAATATTCACCTTGTTTGCAGAACCGAACTTCTCGATCAGATCGCTCAAACCGTTATCTTGATAATCTTTATCTTCGACTTTCAAAATGGGCTTTTTCAACTTCTGGCACAACCGAATCACCGCTTTACGAATCAGCTTATCATCCCAATCCACCTTGCTCACCAACCACGGGTAATCCGCCCGGGTCAATTCGCTAGCCGCACTCTCATCAATAATAAATTGCACGTTAGAATGCATCTGCAAGAAAGTTGCCGGAACCGAATCTGACACCCGTCCTTCCACGGTAGCCTTGATAATCGGGGCCTTTTTCTCTCCCCACGCCATCAAGATCACTCTCCGGGCCTGCATGATCGTCCCGACTCCCATCGTGATCGCTTTCGTGGGTACCAGATTCCTACTTCCGAAATCCTTTATCGCGTCTTTTATCGTCAAGTCGTTCAAGAACACCTTCCGGGTCTGGGACGTGATAAAAGACCCCGGCTCGTTAAAACCGATATGTCCCGTACGTCCGATACCCAATATCTGGAGGTCAATTCCCCCGGCAGCATCGATCGCCTTCTCGTAATCCCGACAGAATTTATCTATTTCATCCCCTTCCAGCGTTCCGTCCGGGATATGAATATTCTTCGGGTCTATATCTATATGATCAAACAAATGGTGGTGCATGAAATAATGGTAGCTCTGCTCCGACTCTTTCGGCATCGGCAGATACTCGTCCAAATTGAACGTAACCACATTACGGAAAGAAACGCCTTCTTCCCGGTGCATCCTCACCAGCTCTTGATACAACTTGATCGGGGAAACCCCGGTCGCCAAACCTAAAACGCACTTTTCACTGCTAACCGCTTTCGTTTGTACCAAATCCACAATCTCACGGGCAACGGCCTTCACAGCCTCGTCCGCTGTTTCATAAATCTGAACAGGAATCTTCTCGAACCTGTTGGCTCCCTCGCCCTTAGCGATGTAGTTTTTAGTAATCATCATATCTTTATCTTTAATTTTTTCCTTGTCAATAAAGCGAGTACCCGCATTCCGTGTCATCATACAAATGTTCCATGACCATCATCAACGTACCCAATATCGCCGAATAAACACCCAGATTACTCATCTTCAACTCGCAATGTCCTCGCATACGAGCCAAAGCGTACTTATTTATCGCCTGTTGAACCGGAACCAGCATCAAATCGCCCGCTTGCACGATCTCCCCACCGATGACTACCATGTCCGGGTTAAACAAATGTACCATCGTGGCTATTCCCTCTCCCAACTTCTCTCCCGCACGATGCAATAGGTCGATAGCCGAAATATCATCTTTCCGGGCCGCCTCGATAATATCCTGTAACGGCTTACCGGCCACCTTCTCGATAGCCCGTCCCGAAGACACGGTTTCCAAGCAACCGATCTTTCCGCAATGACATGGAGCCTCCAACCCAGAAATACGGATATGCCCGAACTCTCCCGCCATGCCAATTCCCCCGCGATATAATTTCGAGTTCAGGATCATCCCCAAACCGATACACTCGTTCACGCTAATACACAAAACGTTATTCACGTCTTTGGCTACCCCGAACGTGTGTTCCGCCATGGCCATCACGTTAGAATCGTTATCAATAAATACCGGGATTTTCAGCATTTCCTCCAAAATACTCTTTATCCCCGGTTGTTCATACGTCAAATAAGTATACGAAGTTCCCTCCCGATCGATCAACCCCGGAAGAGCGAAACCTGCCATCTTGATCTTTGCCCGATCTACATTCAAACGCCCAATCGTCTCGTCAATCTTCTCCCGCACGTAACGGAGAGTCGCCTCATCATCCTGCTCTTCCAAAATCGAGGGATATTCCAGAATACCCTCAATCGGCTCATTCTTCAAATTGAAGATAGCCACCCGCAGGTACTCCCGACCAATATCCACTCCTAATATATACGCGGCATCCGGATTTAATGAAAACACGTGAGGACGTTTACCCCCGATCGAATTTCCGCATCCCCGGTCAATCACCCATCCCTCTTCGATCAACTCTTCGATCATGCGACTAACCGTCGGTGTGGTCACGTTTGTCAGGCGACAAATCTCAGGCTTGGACAACTCTCCCATCCGGTAAAGAAAACCGATAATTGCTTTCTTCTGCAAGTACCGTTTCTCTTTCAATCCCGGTAGTGAACCTTTATTTATGGTATTCGAGTCATTCATCGCTCTCCGTTTTTCAAAAAGAATCGTGTTTATTCCATCACAAATATACGAATACTTTCTAAAATATTTACGTAAGTCAAGCTAAAAATGAAAAATATTTTCATTACAAACTCTATTTTATAAAATTACATTCCCCAAACGAGTACTTGAAAATAAAAAAGTGTATTTTTACAAATTAACCATTAAAAGGGGATTTAGCGACTATGGTAACGAAATTGGAAATACAAAAACACTTGAAATACCTGAAAAACGGGGCAAGTAAAAAGTTCATCGAACTATTCAACAACTTCGACGAAGAAGATTTGTGTGACCGTAAAAATTTCACCGGACACATCACGGCAAGCGGAACGATCATCCACATTCCCTCCCGTGAAGTCCTGTTACTACATCACAAGACCCTTGATAAATGGCATATTCCCGGTGGCCACGTGGACCTCGACGATGATTCTCTCTTCGAAGCTGCATTACGGGAAGTGGAAGAAGAAACCGGACTGACAGCCGAACAACTGATTCCCATCAACCTCATTAAAAACAAACCCTATTGCGTTGAGATCAATTCCCACCCGATCCCACGTAATGAGAAGAAAAACGAAGATCAGCACTATCATCACGATTTTCGTTTCGTATTCGCATATACCGGGAATAAACGTATACACATAGACTTGAACGAAAGCCTAGATTACAAATGGCTTTCTATTGACGATCCCTACCTGCAAGAGATCATGACAACTCCCGAAACACTCGATTCTATTTTACTGGAAGGACTGGAAAGTTACGAACAATCCGTTAAACAGGTTCGCCATAACGATTACCTCGTAACACCCCTAGCCAGCTACTTGTTTCGATTAGGTCAACTCCATTACGACCGGGGCAACTGGGAATCCGCGGAACAGATGTTCCGTCGCTCTGTTTCCGCTTACGAGGACACGTACGACGACGAGTACGAGACGCCGCCATCCATTCTGGCCGCTTGCTGGAACTTGGCTACCGTCTACGAAAAAACAAATCGTCATTCTCAGAAATTACAAGCACTTGAAAAAGGCCTAAACTTTGCCAAGGAATTCGCCCGTCTCGACGAAAACTTCCTTCCCGAAATCTCCGAGTTCACGGAACAGATTGATGCCTCCCGTCATTCCACGGGACAACTATAACATCCCTCCCCTTCGAACTCGATTTCCACGGTCAGGTGATCTATGCCCGCCTCCTTCAACCGATCCACGGCATCATGTTTCACCCGGATGGCATCCGCCCGGGAAATATCATCAGCCACAATCAGGTGAGCCGAAGCGATATTCCTTTCCCCGTCCAGCGTCCACACGTGCAGGTCATGCACGTCCTTCACGTTCGGCACCTCTAGCAAAATGGCCTTTATCTTATCCTCCGGCATATGTTCCGGCGCAGCTTGCAAAAGGATTCTGAAAATTGCGTACAAATTCCGGCACACGTTCGTCAGAATAAACACCCCGATACCAACCGAAAGTAGCGGATCGATAAAATACCATCCCGTGTAACGAATAATCACGCTACCGATCAACACGGCCACCCATCCCAGCACGTCCTCCAGCAAATGCAACATCACGGCCCGCTGGCTGATCGAATTTCCTTTCATCAACCGCAAGGCAGCGAACCCGTTCACGACAAGTCCCGCCACCGCCAACCACATCATCCCGGAGTAATTCACCTCCGCGGGATGAAATAGACGGGGAATCGTCTCCATGAACACGAAGATCGACCCTACCAGCAACACGATCGAATTGATTAACGCCCCCAGCGTCGAAAATCGTTTATACCCGTAAGTAAATGTCACGGTCCTCTTCTTTCTCGAATAACGTTCCAGAAAATAAGAAACCCCGATAGAAAAAGCATCCCCGAAATCATGTACCGCATCGGAAATAATAGCCACCGAATTGGTCCATATTCCCCCAACAATCTCGATAACGGCAAATCCCAGATTCAGGAAAAAAGCGATACCCAAATTCTTCGTACTCTCTCCATGAGCGTGTTGATGCCCGGTATGTGAATGATCGTGTCCCATAATTACATTCTTTAATAACAAAAATACTCATTTTACGAAAGAAAGTTTCATTCCTATCTAATAAAAATCTATCTTTGCCCCTCGAAAAAGTGGAAAGATTTGGCTGATTGCAACCACGGAAAAAAAGCGCTAAAATGCATATTTAATTCTGAATTCAACCATCCATGTACTTTCCTATAGTTTAATTTACGATAAAGAGATTGAGAGATTAAATGATTTTCGATTAAGTGATTCGTTTGTTACAACATCATTAAATCATCAAATCATTAAATCACCAAATCACTGAATCACTAAATCTAAAATGAATTATGGGATATTTATTTACATCTGAATCTGTATCGGAAGGCCACCCCGACAAAGTGGCAGACCAGATTTCCGATGCTGTACTTGACAAAATCATCGCCTTTGACCCGGATGCCAAAGTAGCTTGCGAGACATTGGTAACTACCGGGCAAACCATTGTTGCCGGGGAAATCAAAACCGAAGCATATGTAGACGTACAACGTATCGCCCGGGAAGTGATCAACCGTATCGGTTACACGAAAAGCGAATACATGTTCGACGGGAACAGTTGTGGTGTACTGAGTGCCATTCACGAACAATCCCCCGACATCAACCGTGGCGTTGTTCGGGAAGACCCCATGGAACAAGGAGCCGGAGATCAAGGCATGATGTTCGGTTACGCTTGTAACGAAACGGACAATTACATGCCGTTATCTCTCGAGCTATCACATTTATTATTGTACGAACTGGCACAAATCCGCAAAGAAGGCCAGGAAATGACCTATCTGCGTCCGGACTCCAAATCACAGGTAACCATCGAATACGGGGACGACAATAAACCCGCCCGGATTCATACCATCGTGATCTCCACCCAACACGACGAATTTGTCAAGGCCACGGCTCCCACCCCGGAAGCTCAGCTGGAGGCCGATGCACAAATGGTGGATCAAATACGCTGGGACATCATTAATATTTTGTTACCGAGAGTGAAACGCCAATTGCCGGAACGGGTACAGGCCCTTTTCGATGAAGATTTGATTCTTCACGTGAACCCTACCGGAAAATTCGTGATCGGTGGTCCTCACGGGGACACGGGATTAACCGGAAGAAAAATTATCGTTGACACCTACGGGGGCAAGGGAGCCCACGGGGGAGGTGCTTTCTCCGGGAAAGATCCGTCTAAAGTAGACCGTTCTGCCGCTTACGCCGCACGGCACATCGCAAAAAACATGGTAGCTGCAGGAATTGCCGATGAAATACTGATACAAATTTCATACGCCATCGGTATTGCCCGCCCCGTCGGAGTTTTCGTGAATACTTACGGAACAGCCAAGGTGAACTTGAGTGATGCCGCCATTGCCGAAAAAATCACTTCAATCTTTGACTTGCGTCCGAAAGCCATCGAGGAACGCCTGAAACTCCGTAACCCGATTTATCAGGAAACGGCAAGCTACGGCCACATGGGACGTACTCCCAGAATCGTGAAAAAAGTGTTCTCCTCGAATTACTGGCCAACCATCGAAAAAGAAGTAGAACTCTTCACGTGGGAAAAGCTGGACTATATCGAGAAAATCAAAGAGGCGTTTAAATAAACCTCAATGTTATAGAAACATAAAAAGAGGAAAGGCTTACTCGCAAAACAAACCATCTGCAGGTAAACCTTTCCTCTTTAAATATTATAGAATAAAATCTATTCCAGTATCTTTTGCTATTCCAGATATTCAATATCATCAATAGACAATCCGGTGGCAACAGCAATACTCTCAACAGATAATCCCATCTGTTTCAAAGAACGGGCAACCTCTAATTTACCTTTCCTCTCCCCTTCCTTCATACCTTCCTTCATACCTTCTATTTTTCCTTCTTTTATCCCCTCGGCCTTTCCTTCGGCCTTTCCCTCTTTTATCCCTTCGGCTTTTCCTTCAGCTTTTCCCTCAATCCATCCTGTTTGAATAACACTACGCTGATAACGTAATGCTTCCATGTGACGCTCGTATTCTTTCTGTTCCGCATCACTCAACTTATCTACCCGCAAACGTTCCCTTGCCTCCCGCAAACCACTAGCGGTAACATTCTCCGCAATCTCACCCGTCTTCAAAAACAAGATCCATTCATCCAAAGGAGTTTTGGCTAACTTATCAAACTCGTCCACACGTAACACGTAATACTCCGGGAATAACTCCCCGGCATCATGACAAACAAACTGTTCTTGTTGCTGAACGGATAATCGCAATACATCTTTTGTATGAATTCCCCGGAACTCCGTGTACCCGTGATACACGTAATCATCTCCCTGCCCCAAATCAAAATAAACAATATTAACAGAATACACCTTTTTCACCTTAGCATAAGGATCCCCTTGATTCATATATTCCGTGATCGCCTTGGAAGTCCCGTACAACATCCGGTGGAAATAATCCAGTTCCCGGTTATTTTGGACCTCTATAATAACCAACTCGCCTTTCGAATTTTCAGCAAGCATGTCAACCCGGTTAAATTTATCATCAAACTTCTGTTGGTTGCCTTCACTCTCCAATATCCGTTCAATGTGAATCTCATCCTCTAAAAGCACGGACAAAAACCCCTCTAATACCACGAAATTAGACTTGTTACGCAATAAACGCTTTGCAGCCCAATCAAAACGAACTAAATTAGATTTTCCCATGATGCAACTTATTGTTATACATCTACAAATGTACACAAAAACTTCGACTTACACGTCCTAACAATAAAATATATTCAAAGCGATCACCTCGATCCGACAAATATCCCTAAAGTCTCCCATCCAACCGGGTTGAACTAGAGGCAAGGATCTTGATTACCTCCCTGTTACTTCACGATTGCTTTACCAAACCGGAATCCGGTGTATGTTATTTTTCCTTATATCCTGTTAAAATGGCGGCGATGATCGGGCGATAATCGGGCGACAATCGGGCGATGGCGCCTAACAGTCACCCAATAATCACTCAACAGCCAAACCATTCCCATACCCAACCCTTGATATACCCCTTTAAAGCCCAAGTAAAACCCTCTCCCCCTCCCAACAAAACGCAACATCATCCCGCACACGACGAAAAAAGGAGTGTTCCCACTCCTTTTCAATGAATTATTCCTAAAAATCTTCTTCTAAAACACGTCGGAAACTTAATCTCTTCTTCCCAAATAAATCATGATATAGTATAATAAGGTAGCCAAAGAAGAAAGAGCGGCAATCACGTAAGTATAAGCGGCCCATTTCAAAGCATCCTTAGCACTCTCCTGTGATTCGTAAGTCGTGATACCGGAGTTACGCAACCAAGCCAAAGCCCGGTGACTGGCATCAATCTCCACAGGCAGGGTGACAATACTGAACAAAGTCATCAAAGCAAACAAACAAATCCCGATCAACATCAATTGTGGAAATTGCTGTAATAACAGAATCCCCGCCAACAAAATCCATTGCACCCAATGTGACGCGAAACTCACCACCGGAACCAGAGCCGAACGTAATTGTAACATACTATACGCTTGTGCATGCTGTAAAGCGTGTCCACATTCATGGGCAGCGACAGCGGCGGCGGCCACGTTGGCACCATAATATACTTCGTGACTTAAATTAATAGTCTTGTTCGTGGGGTTGTAGTGATCCGTTAATTGTCCTTCCACGCTACCGATTTTCACGCCCTGCACCCCGTTATCCCGCAACATTTTCTCCACCACGTCACGCCCTGTCATCCCGTTAGCGGTGGGTATCTTAGAGTATTTTTTAAAACGACTTTGTAATTGATGGCTCACCAGCCAGCTCAACAAAGTAAACCCGATAAATATAATCCAAATTAAAGGTAATCCTGCCATAAAATATTATAATTAAAATTCTTCTCAAAGATATACAAAAAGTACGCCATCGCCCTAGGGTTCGATATATAAAAAATACTAACACGGGCTTTCTGCATTTATTTTCGTCAAGAATGACATTCTCTATTGTTTTTTTAGAAAATCTTCACTAATTTGTAACCCTCGAATTATTCGAAGAGTTATATACGTTTACAATATTAATCTAAACCGTATTATAATGAAAACCTATAAACCTAACGAAATTAAAAACATCGCGCTCGTGGGTAGTGCCGGGTCCGGCAAAACCACGTTAGCGGAAGCTATGATGTATGAGGGCGGGGTCATCCCGCGCAGAGGTAGCATTAGTGCAAAAAACACTTCATCCGACTACCGTCCGGTAGAACAGGAATACGGATCATCAGTATTCCCGGCTGTATTGTATACAGAATGGAAGGAGCACAAGCTCAATTTCATTGACACGCCGGGAGCAGACGATTTCGTCGGAGGAGTTATCTCTGCGCTGAACGTTGTTGATACCGGAGTAATGGTTATTAACGCCGTCAGAGGTATTGAAGTCGGTACCGAAATCATCAGCCGCCATGCCAAAAGACTAAACAAACCGCTCATTTTCGTTATAAATCAGGTTGATCACGAGAAAGCAAACTTTGATCATGCGGTGGAACAGGCCAAGGCAGCTTTCGGCTCGAAAGTCGTGCTAGTTCAATACCCGGTGAACCCGGGAATCGGCTTTAACCGCGTCATCGACGTCTTGAAAATGGAGATGTATCAATGGAAACCGGAAGGTGGTAAACCCGACGTACTCCCCATTCCCAAGGAAGAAGAAGAAAAAGCGAACGAATTACATAACGCGCTAATCGAAGCGGCCGCTGAAAACGACGAGGGATTGATGGAATTGTTCTTTGACAAGGGTAGTCTCACGGAAGATGAAATGCGTGCCGGAATTCGCAAAGGACTTATCGCACGGGATATGTTCCCCGTTTTCTGCGTGTCGGCAGAAAAAGATATGTGCGTGCGCCGTTTCATGGAGTTCGTGATCAACGTGGCTCCCAGTGCCGGCTCCATGCCACCTTCCATTACGGAAGACGGGGACGAAGTTCCGTACGACGAGAAAGGCCCGACTTCTTTATATATGTTCAACACGACAGTTGAACCTCACTTGGGTGAAGTGATCTACTTCAAAGTGGCATCCGGGACTGTCCACGAGGGGGACGACCTGTACAATGCCACCAATGATGCGAAAGAACGTATCTCAACACTATATGCCGTGGCCGGAAAGAACCGGACAAAAGTGACCGAAATGATGGCCGGAGACATCGGGGCTACCGTGAAATTGAAAAACACGAATAACGGCGATACCTTGAACGAGAAAGACGTTCATTACAAGTTCGGCAAGATACAATACCCGAATCCTCGTTTCAGAACAGCCGTCAAGGCCGTGAACACGAGCGACGAAGAAAAACTGGCGGAAGTCCTGCAACGGATTCACCAAGAAGACCCGACCTTCCTCGTGGAATATTCCAAAGAATTGAAACAAATGATTATTTCCGGTCAGGGAGAATTCCACTTGAACACGATGAAATGGCGTATAGAACATAACGACAAACTGGAAATCGAATTCTACCCGCCACGTATCCCGTACCGTGAAACCATCACGAAATACGCTTACGCGGACTATCGCCACAAGAAACAATCGGGTGGTGCCGGACAATTCGGCGAGGTTCATCTCGTGATCGAACCCTACACGGAAGGAATGCCCGCCCCGACCATGTACAAGATCAATGGCGTGGATAGTAAAATTTCCGTGAAAGACACCGAAGTCGTTGAACTTCCGTGGGGCGGTAAACTGGTATTCTACAACTGTATCGTGGGAGGCGTGATCGACGCTCGTTTCATGCCCGCTATCCTGAAAGGGATCATGGAAAAGATGGAAGAAGGACCGCTTACCGGATCATACGCGCGGGATATACGTGTCAGCGTATACGACGGAAAAATGCACCCCGTGGATTCAAACGAAATCTCGTTCAAACTTGCCGGACGTCATGCTTTCAGTACGGCGTTCAAACAAGCATCCCCAAAGATTTTGGAACCGATCTATGACGTGGAAGTTCTCGTTCCGGATGAATACATGGGGGACGTCATGGGCGACCTGCAAACCCGTAGAGCAATCATCATGGGTATGGAAGCCGATTCCGGATTCCAAAAATTGATGGCTAAAGTACCGTTGAAAGAGATGCAACGCTACTCCACGGCATTGAGTTCCATCACGGGAGGACGAGCCTCTTTCACCATGAATTTCTCCGGATATGAAAAAGTACCGGCTGAGGTTCAAGACGAATTGTTGAAAGCTTACCAAGAGCAAGAAGAAGACGAATAGACAGAAAAGCAGAGAGCCGATCAATGATCGGCTTTCTTTCTTAAAGAACAACCGCAATTCAAGGACATTTTCTTATTTTTGCACCGAAATCAAAACACTCAATTTATGCACCTGTTTTACACGCCGGACATCACGACAAACGAGTACACGCTCCCGGAAGAGGAATCCAAACATTGTGTCAAAGTACTCCGCCTAGAGGTAGGAGACGAAATTTTCCTCATCGACGGGAAAGGCGGTTTCTACCGCTGCGAGATTATCCAGGCACAACCGAAACGCTGTGAAGTTCGCTGTGTGGAAAAAACAGAGGAGTACGGGCAACGGGCTTTCCGCATTCATATTGCCATTGCCCCGACCAAAAATATTGAACGAATCGAATGGTTTCTGGAAAAATGCACGGAGATCGGGATTGACGAAATTACTCCCCTACTCTGCGATCACTCGGAACGCAAGGTGATCAAGGAAGATAGACTGGAGAAAGTGATTATTTCCGCCATGAAACAATCCTTGAAAGCCTATTTACCGAAACTCAACCCCTTGACTGAATTTTCCCATTTTGTGAAAAACAATCCATCCACGTTGAAATGTATCGCTCATTGTGACGAGGGGTATAAAAAATCACTTCAAGAAATCTATCAACCCGGCCAAGACATCACGATCCTCATCGGCCCGGAGGGAGACTTTTCGGGAAATGAAATCACGCTGGCCTTAGAAAACAACTTCATACCCGTAACCCTTGGGGAAAGTCGCCTGCGAACGGAGACTGCCGGAATTGTTGCTTGCCATAGTATCAATTTTATGAATGAAATAAAACATAAATCCCAAATGAAGTAGTTCTGCCATATTATTTGTATTTTTGCAGACACAAGGTTAAATGTTTTTCTGAATTTATTTATCGTGGATTTTATTAACGAATTGAACGAGAACCAACGAGAGGCCGTCGTGAACACGGATGGGCCCACGCTCGTGATTGCCGGAGCAGGATCGGGTAAAACAAGGGTATTGACATATCGTATCGCGAACCTGTTGAGCAAGGGAGTACCCGCTTACCGTATTCTCGCACTGACGTTTACCAACAAAGCCGCACGGGAGATGCAGAAACGTATTGCCACCCTCGTGGGACAAGGTAACGCTGCCAACTTATGGATGGGAACCTTCCACTCCATTTTCTCCAAAATTCTACGGGTTGAAGCCGAGCATCTCGGGTACACGTCCAATTTCACGATATATGATTCACAGGATTCGAAAAACCTGATCAAGTCTATTGTCAAGGACCTAAAACTGGATGACAAGGTGTACAAGCCCAATGACGTGCTGGGACGCATCTCCATGGCCAAGAACAACCTCGTCGTGGCACAGGCATACGCCCAATCGGCAAAGATCACTTCTGCCGACCAAGCGGCCAAGAAACCCATGATCTCGGAAATATACAAGTATTATCAAGCCCGTTGCAAGCAAAGCGACGTCATGGATTTCGATGACCTCCTATTGCAAACGAATATTCTCTTCCGGGATTTTCCGGAGATACTGGAAAAATACCAGAAGAAGTTCGATTACATACTCGTGGACGAGTACCAGGACACGAACTATTCGCAGTATCTTATTATCAAGAAACTGGCAGAACAGCATAAAAACATCTGCGTGGTAGGTGATGACGCACAAAGTATTTATTCATTCCGGGGAGCCCGTATCGAAAACATCTTGAATTTCCGAAATGATTACCCGGGCTACAAGTTGTGCAAGTTGGAACAAAATTACCGTTCCACGACCACCATCGTTGACGCGGCAAATAGCATCATCAGCCGGAACAAGGAACAAATTCCGAAAAAAACATTCTCCCAGAACGAGGAAGGAGATAAAATCCGGGTGATGAAAGCCTTATCCGACAAGGAAGAAGGTTTCCAAGTGGCACAGGAGATATTCCGTATCTCTCAGAACGAACAAGCGGAGTTCAACAATTTCGCTATTCTGTACCGGACAAACGCCCAGTCCCGTATCATGGAAGAGGCCTTACGAAAAAGAAATATACCTTATAAAATATACGGTGGACTTTCATTCTACCAACGCAAGGAGATCAAAGACCTGATAGCCTACCTGCGACTGACAATCAACCAGAATGACGAGGAAGCCTTAAAACGAATCATCAACTATCCGCGGCGAGGCATCGGGGACACCACGATCGACAAGCTGAAAGAAGTGGCACAAAAATACAACGTGAGCATCTGGACGCTACTTTGCAACTTGAACAAAGTTCCGGGTATGGTTTCTGCCATGACTGCAGCCAAACTAACTCATTTTAGGCAACTAATCGAGGGATTCACCGAGATTGCCAAAGAAGAGAATGCATACGAAACAACTTATCGAGTGGCCAAAGCATCCGGTATCATAGAAGACCTTTCTTCCGATGACACGCCGGAAGGGGTGTCCCGCCGAGAAAACATACAGGAGTTACTGAATGCTGTCAAAGATTTCTGTGAAACCGCTTACAAGGAAGGGCGGGATGACAAACTCCCTGCATTTCTGGAAGGGGTTGCCCTGTTAACCGATCAGGATAGCGAGAAACCGGAAGACAATAATAAGGTGACTCTAATGACCATCCACTCCGCCAAGGGACTGGAGTTTGAAAACGTCTTTATCGTGGGCATGGAAGAAGAACTTTTCCCCGCCCAGCAAAGTGCCTATTCCCCTTCCGCTTTGGAAGAAGAGAGAAGGTTGTTTTACGTGGCACTGACCCGTGCAGAGAAAAGAGTGATCATGACCTATTCCACTTCCCGGTACAAAAATGGTAACGTGGTCTATCCGCAACCCTCCCGGTTTATCGCGGAAATCGACCCGCACTACTTGGATGGATTTTTCACCCCGGCCCGTCCCTCCATGGGACGCTCGTTACACGGTCCCGGAATACAGGAAAAAGTGGTACGTCCTAACATTACCCTTCAACCCAAGGTTGAAGTGCCGGACATTGACACCTCGAAACTGGTACCCATCAACGGGGAACAGATTATTCCCGACATGGTAATCTTTCACCCCAATTTTGGCCCGGGAAAGGTAATTTCCATAGATGGTTTGGGAGTAAATAAAAAGGCAAAAGTGATGTTCCCAAAGCACGGTCAAAAGGTTTTATTGTTAAAGTTTGCAAAACTTTACGTGCAAGGGCATACAAATTAATGACTTATAAACAAAAAATATTATATTTGCAACATATTCTAATTTCTAATAGATGCGAGGGATTGATTATTCCGGTATTTTAATGTGATTTTCCGGCGTTTTCCCATAAAATAAAAAATTTTTAAGATCAAAATTATCCTGTAATGGACTATAATAGCCAAAGAAAAAAACTTATTCTTCCCGAATATGGAAGGAATATTCAAATGATGGTTGACCACCTGGCAACAATAACAGACAGAGACGAGCGTACCCGTGCAGCCAAAACAGTAATCAGCGTGATGGGAAATCTTTACCCACACCTTCGGGACGTTCCGGATTTCCGTCATAAATTGTGGGATCACCTGATGATCATGTCAAACTTCACGTTGGACATTGATTCTCCCTACCCACTCCCGGAAAAAGATATTCTGGAAGAAAAACCGGAAAAGTTACCGTATAATAATCACCGGATCAAATACAAACACTACGGTCTTCTCACCGAGAAACTAATCGAGAAAATCAAAGAAACAGAAGACCCCGAAATCAAAAGAGTACTCACGGTGTTAACCGCCAACCACATGAAAAAATCATTCCTTACGTGGAATAAAGACTCCGTGGAAGACGATCAAATCTACAACGACATCAATACATTATACGGTGGCAATATCGAAATGCCGGAAGGAATGATCCTTTCTCACTCGAAAGACTTGTTGCAGAAGAAAAATACCAAACCCACGAATAACAACAAGCAACAGAAAAACAACAAGAAACAATTTTACAAAAAACACAACTAATAGTAGATTTTAGATTGCAAATTTTAAATTGAATGTTCTTTCAATCTAAAATCTAAAATCATCAAATCTAAAATTACTTGGGATGTTAGTTACTCTAATCTTCGGGGGAAATCAAGGGGACCGGAAAGCCTTGATCGACGAGGCCATAACGGAAATGTCAAGCATAGGGAAGATCGAACGCTGTTCTTCCCTTTACGAAACCGCCCCGTGGGGATTCGAATCATCTGATTCTTTTTATAATCAAATCGTTACTTACGAAACAAATCTACTCCCGGAAGAAGTTTTGGATAAATGTCAAGCCACGGAACAAAAACTCGGACGAGTTCGCTCCGGTACTCAGTTCTGTTCCCGAACCATGGATATAGACATTCTTTTCTGTGATTCCCAAATCATCAACACACCTCGCCTGACAGTTCCTCATCCCAGACTAACACAACGTAATTTCGTACTTGCCCCCCTGAACGAAATCATGCCGGCCTTCATTCATCCGGTCAGTCACAAAACCATTGCCACTCTTCTCTCAGAATGCACGGACACGCTAAAAGCGGAGATAATTTGAAAAAATAAACTCCTCCGTCACTTCGTGCCACCTCCTCTATAAACAGAGGAGGAGCTGGTGGCTCTTCCTGAAGACAGGGAGTATTTCAACTCTCCCTCTGTTTATAGAGGGAGTACCCCGAAGGGGGGAGGGAGTTTGAGAAATGACTTTTTGGACAGCTCCTACCCGAAGGAGGGGAGTTCAATCTAAAATCTAAAATCCCTAAATCTAAAATTATTACGTTCTTCCTCAGTCAACCCGTCTGATCTCCGCACCAATCGCATTCAACTTTTCATCAATATGCTCGTAACCGCGGTCAATCTGATCGATGTTATCAATGACACTTGTCCCTTGCGCAGACAACGCCGCGATCAACAAGGCAATTCCCGCACGTATATCCGGCGACGTCATCTTGGTGGCCCGTAGCTGAGATTCATGATTTTGCCCGATAACCGTGGCCCGATGCGGATCACAAAGAATAATCTTCGCCCCCATGTCGATTAATTTGTCCACGAAGAACAAGCGGCTCTCGAACATCTTCTGATGAATCAGCACACTTCCTTTTGCCTGAGTAGCAACAACAAGGAATACACTCAACAAGTCGGGCGTCAACCCCGGCCAAGGAGCATCGGCAATTGTCAAAATTGAACCATCAATGAAATCTTCTATCATGTAATGTTCCTGACGAGGAATATATAAATCATCCCCACGTTCCTCTACCCGGATTCCCAACTTACGGAACGCATCCGGAATAATACCTAACTGGGGAATAGCGACATTCTTAATCGTGATCTCCGAACGGGTCAATGCTGCAAGTCCTATGTAACTACCCACCTCGATCATGTCGGGTAAACAACGATGCTGACACCCCCCAAGACTTTCAACCCCTTCAATCGTCAACAAATTGGAAGCAATCCCCGAAATCCGGGCTCCCATAGCATTTAACATCCTGCATAACTGTTGCACGTAAGGCTCACAAGCAGCGTTATAGATCGTGGTCACCCCTTCCGCCAACACGGCAGCCATGATAATATTCGCCGTTCCGGTCACCGATGCCTCATCAAGTAACATATAAGTTCCCCGTAATTTCTGGGCAGAGGCCTTGTAACACCCCGAAATCGCATCATACTCGAACGTGGCTCCCAATTTCTCGAAACCAAGAAAATGGGTATCTAACCGACGACGCCCGATTTTATCCCCTCCCGGCTTGGGAACCAAACCGCAACCATGCATGGCTAACAGCGGGCCCAAAATCATGATCGACCCGCGTAAACTAGCCGCTTTACTATAAAAATCTTCTGTTTCCAGGTAATCGAAATTTATCTCGTTCGCCCGGAAAGAAAACTCACCTTTTTGAAGTCTCTCTACCTTCACTCCCATACCCCGAAGTAGATCAATCAATTTTATCACATCCAATATCTCCGGGATATTACTGATAACCACTTCTTCCCTAGTCAACAAACAAGCACAGATCACCTGTAATGCCTCATTCTTTGCTCCCTGGGGAACCAACTCACCTTTCAATCGTCTCCCACCAATAACTTCAAATTTGCTCATGTCGTATAATTAAAGAGTTACAGTTTTCGCTACAAACATTTTAGCCACGCATCGTAAGGGTAATATCTATCTCCCGAAACGCAACCGAATTCTGCACGTAAAACTATCAAAAAAACAAATGTCAACAAAATAAGTTTACAAAGTTTGTAAAATAGTGAATCGACAAAATCAATTAAAATTTTGTATGACCGGAATTATATCCATACATTTGTAAACAAGATTTACAATATAAGCCATATTTTGTATCTCTAAATTTTACCCGAGATTATTAATAATTTAAAACAACACATAATGAAAAGCTTTCTGAAATACTTGTTAGCGACCATTGTCGGTATTATTATCGTACACGTTATCCTGTTTTTCGTGTTTATCGGGCTCGTCGGGGCCATAGCCAGTTTCTCCAGTCCCACGATCGAGATCAAGGACAACACGATACTAAAACTATCACTGAAGACAGCGATCCCGGACAGGGCATCGGAGAATCCATTTCAGAACTTTAACTTGATGACCATGAGCCCAGAGAAACAAATCGGGCTAAATAAAATACTTGAATACATTGACAACGCCAGCAAGGATTCCCGCATCAAGGGGATTTACCTGGACCTGACCGAGATCAACTCTAACTTCGGGGCACTCGCCACGATCGACGAGATCCGGAATGCCCTGTTGAGATTCAAAAAAAGCGGTAAATTCATTTACAGCTATACTAACTTGGGATATTCCCAGAAGAGCTACTACTTGGCGACAGTTGCCGATAGTGTTTTCGTTAATCCCGAAACTCCGCTACTATTAACCGGAATGAGCGCGAACATATCATTCTACAAAGACCTGTTGAAAAAAATCGGGGTACAACCGGAAGTTATTCGTGTCGGTAAATTCAAATCAGCCGTGGAACCTTACATCGAAACACACATGAGTGATGCCAACCGGGAACAGGTACAGACCTATTTAGGTTCTCTTTGGGGTAACATCGTGAAAGGAATTTCCGCTAGCAGAAATATCCCGGTAGAAAAGATCAATCAAATCACCGATGATTTCAAAATCTACCCGACAGAAGAATTCGTGAAAGAAGGATTTTTTGATGGAACCCTTTACGAAAACGCCATGCTCGACAAACTGCGAGAAGCATGTGGATTAACAGATGATGAAAAACTATCCCTGACAAGTTTCGAAGATTACACGAAAGCCACTTTCCCAAGCGTGAACTTTGCCGCTGACAAGATCGCAGTGATCTACGCACAAGGGAATATCGAATTCCAACAGGGACCGGAAAGTATAGGACCGGAACTAGCCACGACCATCCGGAAAGCACGTGAAGATAAAAACATCAAAGCTATCGTGTTACGTGTAAACTCCCCGGGAGGTAGCGCGCTGACTTCCGATATTATCTGGAAAGAGGTACAACTAGCCGCCCAGACTAAACCGTTCATCGCCTCCATGGGTAACGTGGCCGCATCCGGAGGATACTACATATCCTGTGCGGCAGACACTATCGTGGCAGACCCGACAACCCTCACAGGTTCCATCGGTATATTCGGTTTACTATTCAGCGGAGAGAAACTGATCAAAGATAAACTAGGAATTTCTTCCGACGTGGTGAAGACCAACGAACACAGTGATTTCGGTGGCGGCTACCCGCTACCCATCCCTATCAGTGATCGTCCCTTAACAGACTACGAGCGCAACGTGATGCAGACCTACATCAACCGGGGATATGACACCTTCCTCGATCGGGTAAGCCAAGGACGCCACATGACCAAAGAGGCGGTAAACGAAATCGCACAGGGACGGGTATGGACAGGAGAGGATGCGCTGAAACTCGGATTGGTTGACGTGTTAGGCGGACTGGAAGATGCCATTGCCATCGCTGCAAACAAAGCAGGTCTGAACAACTACCAGATCACCGAACTACCGGTTGAACGCAGTCCTTTCGAAGATATTCTGATAAATTTCTCACAAAGCATCAGAACCAGCATATTAAAATCAGAACTGGGCGATTTCTATGATACTTACCGGGAACAGAAAGAATTATTAAAAATAAAAGGCATGGTAGCCAGAATACCTTACGATCTCACGTTTAATTAAAGCGAAATATTGTGTTAAAAAATCTCATTTTATGGCCTTTAAGCGTACTGTACGGCATCGGGGTCAGTATTCGTAACCGCTTGTTCAACTTGGGCATATTAAAGATACGGGAGTTTGACGTTCCCATTATTTGCGTGGGAAATATCACCGTGGGCGGAACGGGAAAAACCCCTCACACGGAATCCCTGATCAACGAGTTGAAAAATGCTTACCGTGTAGCCTGCCTCAGTCGGGGGTATAAACGAAAGACGTCCGGTTTCGTGCTGGCAACGGAAAACTCCACGGCAAACGACATCGGGGACGAACCCATGCAAATAAAGAATAAATTCCCGGAAATCACGGTAGCCGTGGACGCAGATCGAGTGCGTGGCATCAAGAAACTCATGCAACTCCCGGAAAAACCGGAAGTAATCATCTTGGATGACGGTTTTCAACACCGCTACGTGAAAGCGGACATAAACATCATGCTGATCGACTATAACCGTCCTATCTACGAGGACCATTTACTTCCCCTTGGACGTCTCCGGGAAAGTATCCATGCCAAGGACAGGGCAAACTATGTCATCGTGACCAAATGTCCCGCTAACATCTCTCCCATAGAGAAACGGATCATCCTGAAACACTTGAATTTAAAAGCCTATCAACAGCTTTTGTTCACGTCCATGAGATACGGGAAACCTCGTTCGCTGGACGGGGACAGTCATCACGCGGTAACCCCGAAAACGGCCATACTCTGTGTCACCGGGATTGCCCAACCGGCTCCCTACGTAGAACACTTAAAACAGATGACAGACCAGATTGATCACATCACATTCCCGGACCATCACAATTACAGTGACACGGACATAAAACGTATTCTCCAAGAGTACGATAAAATCAGCTCCACGGACAAATGTATCTTCACCACGGAAAAAGATGCTGTCCGCCTCACGTTATGCGACATACCGGAAGAGATCAGACAACAAATTTTCTATATCCCGATCGAACCGGAATTCCTAACTCCAAGAGATCAACTCATAAAAAATATATACGACTATGTTAGACAAGATACGAGAAAGTAGCAAATACCTAGCCCCCTTCGTGAAAGGAGAGCATACAATCGGTATTATCCTGGGAACAGGACTGGGAGAATTGGGAAAATCAATAGAGATAGAACACGCCATCCCATATATGGCAATTCCAAACTTCCCCGTTTCCACGGTACAGGGACACCGGGGAGAATTGCTTATCGGGTCCTTTGGGGGCAAAAAAGTCATTGCCATGCAGGGACGTTTCCACTATTACGAGGGTTATTCCATGAAAGAAGTGACCTTTCCCGTGAGAGTGATGCACGCTCTCGGGGTAAAGACTCTTTTCGTTTCCAACGCAGCCGGGGGTGTGAACACGAATTACCTGGTTGGTGACCTGATGATCATTCGGGATCATATCAACCTATTCCCGGAACACCCGCTACGGGGTAAAAATATCGATGAACTCGGTCCCCGTTTTCCCGGGATGGCCGAGGCATATAGCAAACGCTTGATTCAACTGGCAGAAGAGGCCGGGAATAAATTAAACATTCCATTGCAAAAAGGCGTGTACACCGGACTGCAAGGGCCATCCTTCGAAACTCCGGCAGAGTATAACTGGATTCGGGTTATCGGAGGAGACGCCGTGGGAATGTCCACCGTGCCGGAAGTCATTGTTGCCCGTCACATGAACATGGAATGTTTCGGGATGTCGGTTATCACGAACAGCACGGCCAGCGAGGAACTTATCAAAACGAACCACGCAGAAGTACAGGACGTGGGCAACCACGCTCAACCTCGCATGGGAGCTATATTCAAAGAGATCATCAGCAAATTATGATTTTTCCCTCACTGACAGTGAGGGAAAAAATCATGAAAAAGACTCAACTTCGACAATTCAACCATGATTTTTGCCGCCCCCCGGGCATCACTTAACGCCTCGTGGTGATTTAACGCAATCCCGAAATGATCACACAAAGTATTCAATTTATAATTCGGCAAGCCTTTCACCAACTTCCGGGACAACCGGCAAGTACAAAAAGATTCAGGTAAACGGGCATACAGATCCGCCCGTTCCAAACAAGCTTTCAGCACGCTCATATCAAACCCTGCGTTGTGGGCAACCAAAGCCTCCGTATCAAAGTAACGCCCGATCACGCCCCACAAATCATAAAACGAAGGTGCATCCTTCACCATCACGGGAGTAATCCCATGTATATCAATAAACTTCTTGTTAAAATAGTAAGGTTCCGGCTTAATCAAATGCGAAAACTCTTCCGTGATCTCTCCGTCCTGCACGACAACAATCCCGATAGAACAAGCGCTTGTCGGGTAACGGTTAGCCGTCTCGAAATCTATGGCCGTGAAATCCCGTAACATACTAAAATAATGACATTACCCACTCGACGACAGGCACCAGTATCGCCGTCATCACTCCCATTAAACCAATTGCCAAACCACTAATAGCTCCTTCCAATGCGCCCAACTCCATCGCTCTGGCAGTACCCAACCCGTGAGCCGCGGCACCAAGAGATAATCCTCGGGCAATCTTACTATCAATGTTCAACTTGTTCAACACGAAAGGCCCCACGATTCCCCCGAATATCCCCACCACGATAACAATTACCGCCGCAATGGCAGGAATACCACCCGCTTTCTCGGCCACTCCCATCGCTATCGGGGTCGTCACGGACTTCGGCTCCAATGTCGCTATCAACACGTGGTCCGCCCCCATCCAGCGAGCAATACAAATCACACTCACGATTCCCACCAAACTCCCGACAAAAATAGAAGTCATGATCGACACCGCATTACTCTTCATGTATTCCACCTGTTCCCACAACACGTAGCCCAAGGCCACGACAGAAGGTCCCAGCAGGAAATTAATCATCCGGCTCCCTTGCTGGAAAGATTCATACGGAATCCCTATCACACTCATCACCGCCACTAACGCCGGAATAGAAACTAACAAAGGATGTAACAGCGCCAACTTCGTTTTCCGGTATAGCCAAAGCGCAGCCAAGTATACCCCGGCTACCAACGTTATTACAAATATCTCTGACGAAATAATAGACTGCATCTTCCTACAAATTAATTCGTTTTACCATGCGCCCGATGATCCTCTTGCCATTGTTGCAAAACCGCCACCACGATCAAAACCAACAACGTCGTCACCGTCCCCACCACCAACACGATGTCCCAGTAGCGGGACAACACATCCATGGACGTGATAATCCCCACTCCCGCCGGGAGAAAGAAAAACGCCATGTTATCACAAAGGAAACGAGCCACCGGACGCACTCTCTCCGGTCGGACCCAATGCATGGATAACGCCAAAAACAAAAACATCATCCCCAACACGCTCCCCGGCACAAAACCGTTCATCAACCAGGCACAACATTCACCCAGTAAATAAAAAGCCATAATAATAAAAATTCCTCCTAACATTCCATCTATATATTTAACATGATTCCCGCCCCGAATCGTCCCGTGTTTCCCCGGTCCCCTCGATAGGAAAAAAATCGATCATGATGACAGACGGTACAAATTCCCGCCACTTCAATACGAATATCTTCCACCCCCACTTGCCGTAATTGACGACGATTAGCCTCCCATAAATTCAACAGATACTTCCCGGCCTGTTTCCCCGGTTCGATCAATCCCGTCAAGTCTCCCAACCCCTCACGTGCCGCCTCCACGACTTCTTCCCCGACCTCAAAACAACAAGGGCCGATAGAAGGCCCTATCCCGACAATCACATCCCGGGGGTCACATCCAAATTCCTCCCGCATCCGCTCTACGGTCTTCGCTGTAATTCTTCCCACCGTACCTCGCCATCCCGCATGAACAGCAGCAATAACCCGTACCCGGGGATCGTACATCAAAACAGGAACACAATCGGCAGCAAGCACCATCAGACAAACTCCCGTTTCTCTCGTAATCAAAGCATCTGTCGAAGATAAGCGAGTCGCTTTCTCCCGTCCTCCCCGGCCACGTTGCGCCCGGGTCACGACTTCTACGTGAGTGGTATGTTTTTGTTCTCCCAAAATAAAATCATCCACACCACAACCAACAGCCTCCGCCAGTAACATCCGGTTAGTCAACACCCGTTCATCCCGGTCCTCATCCATGAATCCCAGATTCAACGCAGCTTGCCCACCAACACTAACGCCACCTTCCCTTCCTGACACGAAATGAATTAATCCCGGAAAATCCCGTAATCCCAAGAACTGGTAGAACGTAACTTTATCTCTCTCAACCCTAATCATATTTATTCGTTCTTTTGAGCGCACAAAGATACAACATTCCAAACAAAATTGTCAACATAAATCGCCTTGTCACAAATAACCATAAAAAAACAACCCCCCGTTTTGTTTACACGTATCATCGATAAAAAAGAACGATTATGTGGCAAGAACTATGTAAAACCCGCGAAGAATACCTCGAAAGAGCGAAACTGGACACGAAAGGCTATTCGCCCCGACGGTCGGAAACGTTACTCTACGAGATTGCCCGCCTAGACGGCATGGACATCAAAAAACAGGACTTTTTCAATATCTTGAACGACATTGAGATCTCACCCAAAGTAACACGAGAAGACACGCACCGGATAAAAGACCTGAGCAACGCATTCCTTTACCTGGTTAAATGTGCGCAACAACGCAAAAGGTTCTCGCTCGACTTCGTACGGGAAGTCAGCGCAAAAGTAATGCAACACACGGGCAAAGAGGTGTACACGACGATCGGCGGTTACGATACCTCGCTGGGCGATTTCCGGCTGGGAGAAGAGTACTATGAAGAGGGTATCCTCGCCAACTATGCCCAGATCCCGGATATGCTGGAACAATTGTGTAAAGAGACAAATGAAAAGCTGGGGAACGTTCACGACATACTGACCGTGAAACTTGCCGCAGACTTTCACTATCGCTTCATGCACATAAAACCTTTCGGGGCCGGGAATATTACCGTCGGCCTCCTGATGATGAACTATATCCAGATGATGTTCAGGGAACCGCTCATCATCATCCCGGGAGAAGACAAGGCAAAATACCTCGCTGCCATAAAAATGCAAAAGGACACCCCAACACCCAAAACATTCGAACGCTTCGTGGGTGAGAAATTACTTTCTCAGCTTCGCAAAGAAGTCTCCCCGCAGAAATAATATTATCCATTTCCCAATGCCGGAAGTATGTTCTAACAAGCATAAACTCCGGCATCACTTTTTAATCCAGAAACCTCCCTCCCTACTATAACTCGTGAATTTCAACCCTTTTCGCCAGACTTTTCTCGCCCTCAATTAAAAAAGTCTCTGAAATTCTTTGTGATTTATAATGAATCAACTATCTTTGCTGCCCGTTAAACCAAGGAACAATTTTAAAATTATATACGAAATGAAAAAGGGCATACATCCTGAAAATTACAGATTAGTAGCGTTTAAAGATATGTCTAATGGAACGACTACAATCACCAAGTCTACTGCCGCAACGAAGGAGACTATCGAGATCGACGGAGTTGAATATCCATTAGTAAAGATGGAAATCTCCAACTCTTCACACCCGTTCTATACCGGTAAAATTAAACTGATCGACACTGCAGGACGTGTTGACAAGTTCATGAACCGTTACAAGAACCACATGGAAAACAGAAAGAAATAATTTTTCTGATATAATACAAAAAGAGGAGATTCTAAGAATCTCCTCTTTTTGTATGGTTACAAGTTGCAGGTTGAACCTTCGGTTCTGCAAGTTACAGGTTAAAAATGTAATCCTTAACCTATAACTTACCTATTTTTATCGTTCCGGATCGGCAAAAACATGCTCAATAATCCGGCGATCAACATCATCAAACGTCTTGTTCCGGCGTTTCATGACAGCCTCAGCCGTGGAAACGAACTGATTCATTTTATGCTCCGTAAACCCACTGGCTCCACCCCATGAGAAAGAAGGAACAAAATTCCGAGGAAAATCCGAACCGAAAATATTGGTTCCCACACCGATCACCGTTCCGGTGTTAATCATGGTGGAAATACCCAGTTTTGCATGGTCACCCATGATCAGACCACAAAATTGAAGTCCGGTCCGACGGAAATGCTTAGTCTCGTAATCCCACAACTTCACCTCCACGTAAGTGTTCTTCAGATTAGAATTATTCGTCCCGGCACCAATGTTACACCATTCGCCCAGCACGGAATTCCCGAGAAAACCATCATGCGCCTTATTCGAATAGCCAATCATCACGACGTTATTGACCTCTCCCCCACATTTGCAATACGGCCCGAGAGTCGTTGCCCCGTACACCTTGGCTCCCATCGTCAGCACCGAATGCTCACACATGGCCAATGGTCCCCGCACCAAAACACCTTCCATAATCTCGGCATCTTTACCGATATACACCGGACCACCCTCCGTGTTAATTACCGCACAACGTACAACAGCCCCCTCTTCGACGAAAACGGGATGCACTCCATACACCTGCACGCAACTATTCAACGGGACACTCTCACGCCCTTCCGTGATCAATCGAAAATCGACCTCCAGCTCTCGGGCATTCAGAGAAAACAAATGATAAGGATAAACAACACGGGTAAACACTCCCGTGTATTCTTTACGTGTAAAATCGGGTATCGTCACCGGATCAAAGGCTGCAACGTCCTGTTTACCCATTCGCACGGCGATCAGACAATCACCCTGTAATAACATCTCTCCAGCCTGCAAAGACTTGATTTCCTGCATCAATTCTTCATTCGGACATACCGAACTATTGATAAGCAAATTATCGTCTTCCACAGACAACGGGAACTTTTCCTGAAGGTAATCTTTGGTCAGATATGCAACCTTATCCCCAAACCGCTTTTCCCACTTTTCCCGGATCGTGAGAATTCCAACCCTCAATTCAGAAATCGGACGAGTAAAAGTCAAGGGCCTTAAAGTACCCCAACTTTTATCATCAAACAAAATTATTTTCATTGTGTGTTTTATATTTGCACACAAAAGTAACAAATGCATCATATTTCACAAAAAAAATCTTTGGCATAGGAATTGTCCTATTATGTAGTGGTTTATTTTTCAGCGCCTTTTTGTCAAAATGTCAGTTTTTTGAAACAAGGCTAACCACGGGAAAACCGGAAATAAACCAAATGTGGAAAAGTTTAAAACAATAGAGATAAGGAGATCATAATGAATAAAATAGATTTAAAAGATATTTTACAAGAAAACTTGGCGGACGATAATCAAGATTATTTATCCATCCTAGGAGACGAGAAGGAGATGCTCAACGACCACACGGATATTCCTGACACTCTGCCAATTTTACCGCTACGGAACACGGTTCTGTTTCCCGGCGTCATAATTCCTATAAATATTGGTAGGGAAAAGTCACTGAAACTCATCCGGTACGTGTATAAAAGCAGCGTACCCTTCGGTGTTATAGCCCAGAGAGACACCAACACGGAAAATCCCAAACTGGAAGACCTATACACGATAGGCACAGTTGCCACCGTCTTGAAGATATTGGAAATGCCGGATGGAACAACGACGGCTATCATACAAGGGAAAAAGAGATTTGAACTTGATGATATCCTGTACGATGAACCCTATCACGTGGGAAAAATCATTGTTAAACAAGAGGACACGATCACGGAAGAAGACCAAGAGTATAATGCTATCGGAGAGGCTTTAAAAGACATGGCCTTGAAGATTGTAAAATACTCCAGCAACATCCCGAACGAGGCAGGATTCGCCTTGAAAAACATCGAGAGCATGTTATTCCTGATCAATTTCATTTCTTCGAACACGGATATTGACTACCGGAATAAACAGGAATTACTGGAAATTGACATCTTGAAAGAACGGGCAACTAAATTACTGGAACTTTTGGGCAAACAGGTCAAAATACTGGAACTCAAAGAGGATATCCAGAAGAAAGTGAAAGTCGATTTGGATAAACAGCAACGGGAATACCTACTCCACCAGCAGATGAAGACTATTCAGAACGAACTGGGAGCTAACCCGGTGGATGAAGATCTTCAAGAACTGGAAGAGGCAGCCCAAAAGAAGAAGTGGGGAAAGAACGTACAGGAAATTTTTGAAAAAGAACTTCAAAAACTAAAACGCCAAAATCCCTCCACCCCGGACTATTCCGTGCAATTCAATTACGTGAAAGAATTGACCGAGCTACCCTGGGAACACTATTCCGAGGACAATTTCGACTTGAAGAAAGCCTCTGAGATACTGGATGCCGATCATTACGGACTGGATAAGGTGAAAGAGAGAATTCTCGAATACCTCGCCGTACTGAAACTGAAAGGAGATATGAAATCCCCGATCCTGTGCCTGTACGGCCCCCCGGGAGTCGGCAAAACCTCTTTAGGAAAATCTGTTGCACGGGCACTTAACCGGGAGTTTGTACGTATGTCATTGGGTGGTTTACACGATGAATCCGAGATCCGGGGACACCGTCGTACCTATATTGGAGCCATGCCCGGACGAATCATTCAAAGTATCAAGAAAGCCGGCACGTCAAACCCGGTATTTATACTCGATGAAATCGATAAAGTCGGTCAGGATTTCCGGGGTGACCCACAGTCTGCCCTGTTGGAGGTTCTTGATCCGGAACAGAACACGACCTTCCACGATAACTACCTGGATATTGACTATGATTTATCGAAAGTCATGTTTATCGCCACGGCAAACGACATTTCAACAATCGCCGCCCCACTAAGGGATCGTATGGAAATGATCGAAGTAAGTGGTTATCTCATGGAAGAAAAAATAGAGATTGCCAAACGGCACCTGATCCCCAAACAACTGGTGAATCACGGGTTAAAAGCAGAACAAATCGAGTTCACGGATGATATATTAAATTTCATCATTGACAAATACACCCGAGAATCGGGAGTACGGGGATTGGATAAGACTTTGGCAAAGATCATGCGTCAAGTGGCAAAGAACGTGGCTCTGGACTCGTCTTTCACGATTAAACCGACAAAAACAACCGTGGAAGAATACCTAGGTACCCCTATCTTTACCCGGGAAGAATACCAAGGTAACGAATTACCCGGAGTGGTTACCGGTTTGGCATGGACAGCCGTGGGCGGTGAAATTCTTTACGTGGAATCAAGTATCAGCAAGGGCAAAGGCGTCCTAACCATGACAGGGAGCCTCGGTGATGTGATGAAAGAGTCTGCCACCTTGGCATTAGAATACATTAAATCGCATGCCGAAGAACTAGGCATCCAGCCCTCAGCCGTGGAAGAACACAACATCCACATTCACGTGCCGGCAGGTGCCGTACCGAAGGATGGTCCCTCGGCTGGTATCACCATGGTCACCTCGTTAGCCTCATCGCTAACCGGAAGAAAGGTAAAGAAAGCCCTCGCCATGACCGGAGAAATCACGTTGAGAGGTAAAGTTCTCCCCGTGGGTGGCATCCGGGAGAAAATCCTAGCTGCCAAACGTGCCGGAATCAAAGAAATCATCCTTTGCCGGGAAAACAAAAAAGACATTGACGAGATTAAAAAAGAATACGTCAAAGGCATTAAATTCCATTTCGTTGACCACATTCGGGAAGTATTGGACATTGCCTTGATCTAAAAGGAATCTACCCATTTTGAAGTGCATCTTAAAAATCAAATTTCGTTTTTAAGATGCACTTCGTTTTTTTCCCCCCTCACATGATGACACTATCTAAAATAAACACATAGCGGAATTGTAAATTTGAGCAAAGCGTAGCGAATTAGCTGAAAGAGCGTTCGTTACGCTTCGTTTTTCTATTGGGCAGAGCCAACGGAATGCCACCTCTAAGCCAAACGGTGCAGAAGTTCAGTTACCACCTCATTACCCCCGTAACGGGTGTAGATTTCTTGCTAAAAGGTTCTTTTACTGCGTTTTGCGGCGATTTGCATAGCTGTCGGTAACTCACTATAAACTAATTTTGTAACCAAAAAAAGGAGTGAGTTATGCGAAGTACATTCAAGGTCTTATTTTACGTGAAGAAAGGCAGCGAAAAGCCCAACAGCAACCTGCCACTGATGTGCCGCCTTACGGTGGACGGAGAGATTAAACAGTTCAGTTGCAAGATGGACGTTCCCCTGCGGTTGTGGGATGTGAAAAACAACCGTGCTTCGGGCAAGAGTGTCGAAGCGCAGAGAATCAACCTCGCGGTGGATAAAATCCGTGTGGAGGTAAACCGCCGCTACCAAGAACTGATGCAGACGGACGGGTATGTTACCGCCGCCAAGCTCAAAGACGCCTATCTCGGTATCGGCGTCAAGCAGGAAACCTTGCTGAAGCTGTTCGAGCAGCACAACGCCGAGTTCGCCAAAAAGGTCGGGCACAGCAGGGCGCAGGGGACATTCACCCGTTATCGGACGGTCTGCAACCACATTCGAGAGTTTCTGCCCCATACCTACAAGCGTGAGGACATTCCGCTAAAGGAACTCAACCTCACGTTCATCAACGACTTCGAGTATTTCCTGCGCACGGAGAAGAAATGCCGCACCAATACCGTGTGGGGCTACATGATTGTGTTGAAACACATCGTTTCCATAGCGAGGAACGACGGGCGTCTGCCGTTCAACCCCTTTGCAGGGTACATCAACTCTCCCGAAAGCGTGGATAGGGGCTACCTTACCCAAAAGGAGATACAGACGCTCATGGACGCACCGATGAAGAATACCTACCATGAACTTATACGGGACTTGTTCGTCTTTTCCGTGTTCACGGGTTTGGCGTATTCGGACGTGAAGAACCTCACCGCCGACCGCCTGCAAACATTCTTCGACGGCAACCTATGGATAATCACCCGACGGAAGAAAACCAATACAGAATCGAATATTCGCCTTTTGGACGTTCCCAAACGTATCATCGAGAAATACAAGGGACTTGCAAGGGACGGTCATGTTTTTCCCGTTCCGAGCAACGGCAGTTGCAACAAGATACTCAAAGATATAGGCAGACAATGCGGCTTCAAGGTGCGGCTAACCTATCATGTAGCCCGCCACACGAACGCCACGACCGTACTTCTGTCGCACGGCGTACCCATCGAAACGGTGAGCCGCCTATTGGGGCACACGAACATCAAGACCACGCAGATATACGCCAAAATCACCGCCCAGAAGATAAGCCAAGACATGGAAACCTTGTCGCACAAGTTAGAGGAGATGGAGAAGAACATCTGCCGAGCCATTTAGTCACCTTAAAACTGCATACCGATGAAAGAAGAAAGGAACATCATCACGATAGATGAATACGGCAATATCTCCCTGCCGACCGACATAGGCGCAACCGCCATGACCGAGTGGGAAATCTGCGAATTGTTCGGGGTTATCGCCCCGACGGTTCGGGCAGGGATAAAGGCACTCTGCAAGAGCGGGGTATTGAAAGAGTACGGCATCGAACGCCTTGTCCACCTATCGGACAGAAGCAGCATAGAGGTTTACGACCTCGAAACGATAGCCGCCCTTGCTTTCCGTATCGAATCGTTCGGGGCGGCGAAAGTACGCAAAGTGTTGTTGGAGCGGATAACGCACCGGCTAAAAGAGAAAACGACGGTTATCGTGTCTGTCGTTGCCGACACCGAGCCGAGCCGCCGATGGATGGCGTAACGGTCTGTCGGTCGGGGTATCAGTTCGTAATACGGTCATACCGTCGCACGGACGGAAAGGGGCTGTTTCCCGACCGCAGGAAAGCGGAGCAGTCATTCCCGTTTACAAAGGCGAAGCAAGCACGGGGCTTTCCGTCGGCTGCAAGGTCGGGCGGCTACGCCGTTAGGGGAACAATCTCCACCCTCATGCTTCGGGTAGTATTTTTCCCCTAAACCTTGCATCCGACCGCCCCGAGCAAAGAAGCCTTTGAAAACGGAAACGACCGCCCCGCCGCCCACCACCGACCGAAAGGGGAAATAATAAGGTGGGGTTATACGGGTAAGCAGGCGGCAGGGAGAGCCACCACAGAAAGACCGCCGACACGCCGCAGGGTATTTACGGAGAAAATACCGTAGCTTATTAGGGAATTTTCCGAGCCGCAATACTCCGTATCGCTGAAAATTCCCCAATAAGGCAAGGGGCAAGCCCCTCTGCACACCCCGTTGAGGACGGCATTTTGCCGCCCTCAAAGATAGTCAAGTTTATTGTTTCACAAGCTAAAAAAGAAAGGAATATATATGGGATTCGTAGTATTGCACATGGAAAAGGCGCACGGTTCCGACAGCGGAACGACCGCCCACATAGAGCGTTTCATCATCCCGAAGAACGCAGACCCCACACGGACGCACCTGAACCGAAAACTCGTTGCCTACCCCGACGGGATAAAAGACCGTTCGGCGGCTATCCGGAGAAGACTGGAAGAAGCGGGGCTGACACGCAAAATCGGAAACAACCAAGTACGGGCAATCCGAATCAACGTGTCGGGAACGCACGAGGACATGGAACGCATCGAAAGGGAAGGGCGTTTGGACGAGTGGTGCGCCGACAATATGAAATACCTCGCCGACACGTTCGGAAAGGAGAACATCGTGGCGGCGCACCTGCATCGGGACGAGGAAACGCCGCACATACACGTTACGCTCGTCCCCATCGTCAAGGGAGAGCGCAAGCGCAGGAAAAGGGAGGAGCAGGCGAAGAAGCGATACCGCAAGAAGCCGACCGACACCGTGAGGCTGTGTGCCGACGATATTATGACACGATTGAAATTAAAGTCCTACCAAGACACCTACGCCGAGGCGATGGCGAAATACGGGCTGCAAAGGGGCATAGACGGTTCAAAGGCACGGCACAAGTCCACGCAGCAGTATTACAATGAAACGAAGAAACTCGCCGACAGCCTCAAAGCGGAGGTGGTGGATTTGCAGCGTCAAAAAGAAACGGCACGGGAGGAACTCAAACGGGCGAAAAAAGAGATACAGACCGAGAAGCTGAAAGGGGCAGCCACGACCGCAGCCGCCAACATCGCCGAGAGCGTCGGTTCTCTTTTCGGCAGTAACAAGGTCAAGACGCTGGAGAGGGAGAACGCCGCCCTGCACAGGGAGGTAGCCACGCACGGGGAAGCCATCGAAGCCCTGCAAGCCCGAATACAGACCATGCAGACCGACCACAGCCGACAAATAGCTGAGATACAGCAGAAACACCGCAGGGAGATAGCGGACAAGGAAGCGAGGCACAAGCAGGAAATATCGTTTCTGAAAACGGTAATCGCAAGGGCGGCGGCATGGTTTCCTTATTTCCGTGAAATGCTCCGTATCGAAAACCTCTGCCGCCTTGTCGGGTTCAGCGACGGGCAGACGGCAACGCTCGTCAAGGGGAAGCCGTTGGAGTATGCAGGGGAACTTTACTCGGAGGAACACGGACGGAAATTCAAGACCGAAAAGGCTGGGGTTCAAGTGATGAAAGACCCCACGGACGGGACGAAATTGGTTCTTGCCATCGACCGAAAGCCCATTGCCGAGTGGTTCAAGGAGCAGTTCGACAAGCTAAGGCAGAGCATACACCGCCCTATACAGCCGCAAAGAAAAGGCAGAGGGATGAAGTTGTAGAAATATTAGGGATGGGTTTGCCCTTATCCCTAATATCTTACAGTTATAATTCGTTATATTGCATACTATACATATCAAAACCGTCAGCCCAATAATTTCGTTTGATTTCATTCAGTGTAAATCCTTGCTTTTCATAAAACTTATATGCTAATTGCGAGGTTCGGACTATTATTTTTTTGATACCGGGAATAGCTTTTAAAACTTCAATTCTATACATTAAAAGTTTTCTACCCAATGATTTGCCTTGATAGTCTGGATGTATAATATCCCAACTTATTTTTCCAATGGTTCTTTTTTCTGCAAAATTTATCCCACCGCATCCGACCACTTTCCCATCAACGAGCAAGACATAATAAAGCTCTATTTCTTTATCCAAATAATTGCTCAAATCATTGGTTTCCTCTTCTGCAAAGAAATCGGGTGTATTTAATTTGATTAAATTCATGACAGCTTCTTTATCTGTCATCAAATATTCTCTAACAACAATTGAATTATCTTGTATCATAGGACTTTCATTTGATTTCGGAAAGCAAAGATAGCAAATTTAGAGGCTAATAAGAAATCAAAATATTGCTTATTGAAAAAATAGTATTACCTTTGCATTTAGAAAGAGTTATTTGACAGCATAGCAACGCAAAACGCTGAAATTCGCACGGTTGCTAAATCGTTACCTCTATTCCTCAAATAATTCGCTAAAAGTTTATCTTTCAATCGGTTAAGTCGAACCTATAAAAATCTAAAATAGATAGTCTAAAATATTCAATCAATAACCCTCCCAATCATATTCGGAGCTATGAGAAAAGTAAAAAGCGATTCATTCTAATAATCAAGCAATTACTTTTACTTATTAGTTTTGCCTATCCATACATAGAATAATTCAATCAAATTTCTTGTTTTAATAAAAATAAATGATATATTTTTGTATCGAGAAAATAAAAACAAGAATCAATTATAAAAATAAAAAACAATGGAACCAATTATCAATTCACAACTTCCTGAATTCAAAGTTCAGGCATTTCACAACGGAGAGTTCAAAACAGTAAGTAGCGAAGACGTAAAAGGCAAGTGGGCAATTTTCTTTTTCTATCCCGCAGACTTTACTTTTGTTTGCCCGACCGAATTAGTTGACGTGGCAGAGAAATACGAACAATTCAAAGCAATGGGAGTAGAAGTTTACTCTGTAAGCACGGATTCTCATTTCGTACACAAAGCATGGCATGATGCTTCTGAAAGTATCCGTAAAATCAAATACCCGATGTTGGCTGACCCGACCGGAGTATTGAGCCGTGCCTTCGGCGTGATGATCGAGGAAGACGGGATGGCTTATCGCGGAACATTCGTGGTAAACCCGGAAGGAAAGATTAAAATTGCAGAAATCCACGACAACAACATCGGACGTAACGCTGACGAATTACTTCGGAAAGTTGAAGCTGCTCAATTCGTGGCAGAACACCCGAACGAAGTTTGCCCTGCAAAATGGAAAAAAGGTGCAAACACACTGAAACCGAGCATTGATTTGGTTGGTAAAATTTAAATAGTTCAAAGTTTAGAGTTTAGAATTTAAAGTGAAAACCATTCTAAACTCTAATTTTTACCCTTTAACCTCTAAACTTCATTTATATGCTAGATACCTCTTTGAAAGATCAACTTAAAAATATTTTCGCCGTTTTAGAGGCTCAATACACGTTGGACATCGCCGTGGCTCCTCACCACGAAAGTCGGCAGGAATTAACGGAAATGTTGGCTGACGTGGCAGAATGTTCAGATAAAATATCTTGCCAGATTAAAGAGGGAAAAGAACTGGAGTTCTCTTTACTGAAAAACGGAGAACCCACAGGCATCAAATTCCGGGGAGTCCCCAACGGACACGAGTTCACCTCCCTCCTGCTTGCCATCATGAATGCAGACGGGAAAGGGAAGAATTTTCCGGATGAGACCATCTGCAACCGGGTGAAAGCATTGAAAGGTCCTATACACCTGACAACCTACGTATCTTTAACTTGTACCAACTGTCCGGATGTCATACAAGCACTGAATGCCATGGCAACTTTAAACCCGCAAATCCATCACGAAATGGTCGACGGGGCAATCTACCAAGATGAAGTAGAAAAATTAAAGATACAAGGAGTACCTTCCGTGTTTGCGGATGGAAAACTCATCCATGTCGGAAGAGGGGAATTCGGTGAATTATTAAACAAACTTGAGGCTCAATACGGAATAGAAGAAAACACGTTAGAGGTAAAAGAAAAAAGTTATGATGTCATCGTTCTAGGAGGAGGACCGGCAGGATCGGCAGCCGCCATTTACTCCGCACGTAAGGGTTTGAACGTGGCCATCATAGCGGAACGTATCGGGGGACAAGTCAAAGAGACCGTGGGAATTGAAAACCTGATTTCCGTACCGGAAACAACAGGTAATCAATTGGCAGACAATTTACGGACACATTTACAATGTTACCCGATTGACCTGCTGGAACATCGGCAGATTGAAAAAATAGCATTAGAGGACAAACAAAAAATACTTTCCACGGCTACCGGGGAGAAATTCTCCGCACCGGCTGTTATCGTAGCTACCGGAGCCAGTTGGAGAAAACTGAACGTATCAGGTGAGGCCGAGTATATCGGTAGAGGCGTCGCGTTCTGCCCGCATTGTGACGGGCCATTCTACAAAGGCAAACACGTTGCAGTTGTAGGAGGGGGCAATTCAGGGATAGAAGCTGCCATTGATTTGGCAGGAATATGTTCAAAAGTTACCGTATTGGAATTTTTGGACAATTTAAAGGCCGATCAAGTGTTACAGGAAAAACTAAAAAGCTTACCCAACGTGGAAGTCTTTGTCAATTCGCAAACACTTGAAGTTATCGGCAACGGGGATAAGGTAACAGGCATCCAGGTAAAAGACCGGACTACCGAAGAGGTTCGTACCATTGAATTGGACGGAATTTTCGTTCAGATCGGTTTAATGCCTAATAGCGGCGTTTTCCGGGATGTAGTTGACACGAATCGAATGGGAGAAATCGCCATCGACACGCATTGCCGCACAAATATTCCGGGAATCTATGCCGCAGGAGATGTCTCCACCGTACCCTACAAACAAATCATCATCGCCATGGGAGAAGGAGCAAAAGCCGCACTTTCTGCTTTTGAGGATCGGATGCGAGGGGTGATTTGAACTAAAAGATAAAAGTTAAAAACTAGAAGTTAACCACACTTCTAGTTTTTTTTATTTTCATCTTCCAGGCCTTTGGTCAATGACTTTACCAGTTTATACTTATTAAAGAATTCTCTCAATATTACCCGCAAAACCGTATACCCCGGTATCGCCAAGATCATTCCCGGTATACCCGCCAGATTTCCCGCAATCAGTATCACCAAAAAGATCTCCATCGGGTGAGCGTGAACACTATTCCCGTAAATCAGAGGCTGTAACACCACGTTATCAATCAACTGGGTAATAATGAAAACGATACTCATGTATATCAACAAGGGAAATACCACCGTGTAGAAATCGACATCCACATTCGTCGCGATCCCAACAGACAATCCGAAAGCCGCCCCGATCAGAGGCCCGATGTAAGGAATTACATTCGTAATCCCCGTGATCAAACCAATCAACACCGCATTATTAAACGGTAGACCCACGATCGTCAATCCCAGTATATTCAAACCCATCACGATCAGCACCTCGAAGGTAATCCCGATAAAATAACGCATCAGTAATTTTTGAATCGAATCCAGCGCATTCCCCACGCCTTCCCCGTAACGTGTCGGCACGATGGTCAACAACATCCGGTAAAATAACTTGCTATCCTTCAAGAAAAAGAATGCCATAAACGTCACGGAAAACAAGGCTATAAAAATACTACTGATCGTACCCGCCAAAGAACCGAATATATTTTGAATCTGCGTGACATCCACCACCGACTTCAAGTTCGTCACGATATATTCCTTCACGTCCTGATCCGATTCAAGAATTCCAAACCGTTTCAATCCCTGCTCCAAATCGGCCAAAGGATCTTCCAGCTTGTTCACGATATTCGTGATACTAATATCACTCAACGACTGAAATTCTTGGCTCACTAACGGGATCACCGTGTAAAAGAAAAGGATAAATACAACCCAAATACAAATCAAAGCTATCGCGGCTCGCAAACCTCCCGGTATATGATACCCCTTAATTTCCAAGCGCTCCAAACAATTCATCACCGGTCGTCCCAAAAAAGAGATGATCACGGCAATCAAGATATAAGCTATTATGGAAGAAAAATACCAACACAAAAATCCCACAACCGCCAAAGCGAACCCTCCCAGACAATATTTTCCTATATTATTCATAATTCAATCTTTACAATGTAACAAACAACTCTCCGTTTACGACAAAAGCAACTTGACGTTACACATTTCCTAGCCCAAAAATAGATAAATAAATTTACTCTATAAGTACATAGGTATTATTTATGCGAAAAAAACATGGAAATCAAGAAAACATTTTTATCTTTGATTACGTTCTTTAATGGATAAATAACAAAATAAAGTCGTGTATGCTAAGAAAAGCTTGGGATCTATATTACGACGGATTCAGGAATATGCCCCGGTGGGGAAGAACTCTTTGGCTTATTATCATTATTAAGCTATGTATCATGTTTTTAGTCTTTAAACTTTGGTTAATGCCCAATTACTTGAACTCCCACTACGATAGTGCCGAGGAGAAAAGTAATCATGTTTTTGAAGAATTAACAACAAAACCTTAATATTATGCTTCTTGATCTGACAACAACCACTCTGGTGGAGTGGTCACGATGGCAATTTGCCATGACAGCAATCTACCATTACATGTTTGTACCCCTGACCTTGGGATTGGCCCTGATGCTCGCCATCATGGAAACTATGTGGGTAAAAACGGGTGATCAAAGTTGGCTGAATGCCACTAAATTCTGGATGAAACTGTTCGGTATTAACTTTGCCATCGGCGTGGCTACCGGGTTAATTCTGGAATTCCAGTTCGGAACAAACTGGTCAAACTACTCTTGGTTCGTGGGAGATATTTTCGGCGCCCCGCTGGCCATTGAAGGAATTATAGCATTCTTCTTAGAATCCACCTTCGTGGCTGTCATGTTTTTTGGCTGGAATAAAGTAAGCAAACGCTTCCATCTGGTTTCAACCTGGATGGTATTTGTCGGGGCAAACATTTCTGCACTATGGATTCTGGTTGCCAATGCTTGGATGCAGAATCCCGTCGGCATGGAATTCAACCCGCTGACGGCCAGAAATGAAATGGATGATTTTTGGGCAATTCTCTTCTCTCCCACCGCAATCAGTAAATTTACCCACACGGTAACTTCGGCCTACACGCTCTCGGCCTGTTTCGTGGTAGGAGTGAGTTCATGGTTTATCCTGAAGAAAAGGAATCTTGAATTCGCTCGTAAGAGTATCATGCTTGCCTCCGTGTTCGGGTTAATCAGTATTCTGCTCACCATGTACACGGGAGACTCCAGCGCGCAGGATGTAACCAAGACACAACCCATGAAATTCGCCGCCATGGAGGGCCTGAACGAGGGTGGTAATGGGGTAGAATTCACCGTAATCGGTATTCCGACAAACGATCCGTCATTACCGACTCCCAAGATGAAAAAAATGGAATACGCAATACATGTTCCTAAAATGCTTTCCTTCTTGGGGTATCATGATTTCAACGCCTATATTCCCGGTATTCAAAATATTTTAGATGGTTACACCTCACAAGAAGGTATCACCTATCCCTCTTTGGAACAACGTATGGCTAACGGCCGCACCGCCATCGATGCCTTGAAAACATATAAGCAAGCCGTCAAGGACGAAAACCATCCCCTTGCCGACAGCACGTTGCAAGTCTTTAAAGCCAACTATTCCGACTTCGGGTACGGCTACTTGTCATCCCCGTATGACGCCATACCTCACGTGCCGCTCATATTCTTCAGTTTTCGAATCATGGTCGGTCTGGGTATGTTATTCACACTTCTATTCATTCTTTCCCTGTGGTATGCAAAGAAGAGAAAATTCGAGAAATTCAAACTCATTCCCTACTTGGCTCTTGTCTGCGTTCCCTTGGCTTACATCGCCTCCCAATGCGGTTGGATCGTGGCTGAAGTTGGTCGCCAACCTTGGGTCGTACAGGATCTGATGCCCACGAATGTCGCCGTTACCAAAATAGCGTCCGACTGGGTAATGACCACATTCTGGATGTTTGCCATACTTTTCACCGTCCTGCTAATTGCAGAACTGAAAATTATGTTCCACCAGATAAAAAAAGGACCGGAAAATCATTAAAATCTAAAATCATAAATCATAAATCGCAAATGAATATGGAATTTCTTCAACATTATTGGTGGATTTTAATATCATTACTTGGCGGATTGCTCGTATTCCTGTTGTTCGTACAAGGAGGACAAACACTATTATATACCATTGCCAAGACTGACGATGAACGCAATCTGTTGGTCAACAGTTTAGGACGTAAGTGGGAATTCACGTTCACAACATTAGTCGTGTTCGGGGGTGCATTTTTTGCCAGTTTCCCGCTATTCTATTCAACCAGTTTCGGGGGAGCTTACCTCGCTTGGATGGTTGTATTGTTCTGTTTCGTGATGCAGGCCGTTTCCTACGAGTATCGCCGGAAAGCCGGGAACCTGCTCGGGGAAAAAACATACAACATATTCCTGATCATTAACGGGGTCATCGGCACCATCTGTATCGGTGCCGTTGTCGGCTCTTTCTTCACGGGCAACCCGTTTAAACTGGGGGAAATGAATGATGTTACCTGGATGAGTCCCTGGAGAGGAATCGAGGTGTTGTTCAATGTCGCAAACCTCTGTCTGGGTCTAGCCATTTTCTTCTTGGCCCGTACATTAGCCTCTCTCTATTTTATGAATAACATCAAACACGACGTGATCTATGAGAGAAGTAAAAAACAAGTATTATACAACTCCATTCCGTTCGTGGTATTCCTACTCGCCTTCCTAGCCATCATATTATTAGGCAAAGGTTACGCAATCATGGAAGACAAGAGCATCCAGCTCGTCCCGTACAAATATTTTCACAACCTGCTGGAAATGCCTTTGAACACGCTTATTTTATTGATCGGTGTTGTCGGAGTTTTATTCGGAATCATCCAATCCATCTTGAAACCCCACTGGAGAAAAGGGATTTGGTTTTCCGGAATCGGAATCGTCTTGGCTGTAATCGCCTTGTTTATCGTGGCAGGATTCAATAACACGGCATTCTACCCGTCATACACGGATCTCAATTCGTCATTGACCATTTACAATGCCTCGTCCTCCCTCTACACGTTGAAAACCATGGCATACGTGTCACTGGCCTCACCGATCGTGCTGGCCTATATATTCTACGCTTGGCGGGCTCTCAACAAAAAACAAATTGACATACAGGATGTGAAAGACGACCACCACGCGTATTAAGATAAAAACTAAAAGATAAAAGTTAAAAAATAAAAGATGAAAGCCGGGAAACATTTTCCACTTTTACCTTTTATTTTTTAACTTTTATCTTTCTTCTTATATGTAAAAAAGGGCTGTTTCCAGCCCTTTTTTACATATAAGAAGAATTGTCCCAACAATGAGTACAAAGCTCCTCTTTCGGCAATCCAATTGCCTTCACAATATCTTCCAGACGTTGGAACTTTAATGAATCCAACTGTAAATGTTGAGCCATCACGTCCAGCATCTTCTTGTACTTCTCCGAATCGGGATCGGTATATGGTTTCAATATCTCTTCCGTCAAATCGGAGGTACCTTCCAAATCCCGGATCACCCGACGGGTAAACAAGTCAAAATTAGAACGGGAAGAGGAGAAATTCAAGAACGCACAAGGATAAACCAGAGGCGGACAAGCAATCCGCATATGCACCTCTTTTACCCCACATTCTTTCAATTTCACCACGTTATCCTTCAACTGGGTTCCCCGCACGATTGAATCATCCAGGAACAGAATCCGGGCATCCCGCGTAAATGCCTCGTTAGGCAACAATTTCATCTTGGCCACCAGATCCCGCATCGCCTGATTTTGCGGCATAAAACTACGGGGCCATGTCGGAGTGTACTTCACGAACGGACGCTTGTACGGCAAGCAACGGGCATTCGAGTAACCAATCGCATGGCCGACTCCCGAATCGGGTATTCCCGCCACGTAATCCACCTTCACGTCATCCCGTTCGGCAATAGCCGCTCCACAACGATAACGAGCATCTTCCACGTTAATCCCCTCGTAATATGAAGAAGGGTAACCGTAATATACCCACAAAAAAGAACAAATCTGTTTCTTGCATCCCGGGGTCGTCACTTGCGTGATCCCATCCCGGGTAATCTGCAAAGCCTCCCGCGGCTGAATATCCCGCACAATCGTGTATCCCAGATTCGTGAACGAAGAACTTTCGCTGGCCACTACATAACCATGCTCATTTTTTCCCAGAATAATCGGCGTACGACCATATTTATCCCGAGCCGCATAAATCCCCGTCTCCGTCAGGATCAAAAAGGAGCAAGACCCCTTGACCTTGTTATACACGTTCTCGATTCCCTCCTTAAACGTATTCCCGGCATTAATCAACATGGCCACCGCCTCTGTCGGGTTCACCGTCGAACTCGACAATTCGGCAAAATGCTTTCGTTCCTTCAGAAACTCATCTACAATCTCGTCCAAGTTAGCCAAACGTCCGACCACCACGACAGCGAACCGTCCTAAATGCGAGGTCACCGTGATGGGCTGGGATTCCATATCACTGATCACCCCGATTCCCAAGTTAGACCCGGCGAAACGATCCAGTTCCGGTTCAAACTTATTCCGAAAATAGGCACTCTCCAAGCTATGGATGGAGCGATTAAAATCCGCCCCGTTATAAAAAGCCAATCCCGCACGTTTCGTCCCCAGATGAGAATGGTAATCCGTGCCATAAAACACGTCAGCAACACAATCTTTACGAGATACACAGCCAAAAAATCCGCTCATACTTCAATATCTTTTTGTAATTATTTCTCTTCAATCTTCTCTTTCGCGGCCTGTAAAGCCAAATCGAATTTCGGATAAATATTCTCAACCCCGACAAGCTCACCGATTCCCCCCTTTAACAAATCCTTTTTCACCGGTTCACTCACCCCTGACAAAACGATATACGTACCCTCGTTCTTTAATTGAAGAATCGTCTCTTTTAGGTTCTTCAACCCGGTAGAATCCACGAAAGGCACATGACGCATACGAATAATCAAGACTTCGTAATTCACGCCCAAGTTACGAATTGTTTCACAATATGTCTTTGCCGACCCGAAGAAAAATGGCCCGCTAACCTCGTATATACCCAAACCTTTCGGCAGATTCTTGTAATTTTCAAGCACATCACTATCCATATTTGTGGCTCCGATAATCTCTTTCGGGGCGTTATCCGCCATACGTTTCATAAATAACAGGGCAGCCAACACAACCCCGATTTCAATCGCCACGGTCAGATCGACTAGCACGGTCAGGAAGAACGTCACCAGCAAAATCACCACATCGGACATCGATGCCCGCAGGATAGAACGGAATGACCGCCATTCACTCATGTTATAAGACACCACAATCAGGATTCCCGCCAGACATGACATCGGAATCAAGGACGCCCATTTCCCGAAGAACAACATGATCAGCAATAGCACCACGGCATGCGTGATACCGGCAATCGGAGTACGTCCCCCGTTCTTCACGTTGGTTGCCGTACGGGCAATGGCTCCCGTGGCAGGAATACCACCAAACAAAGGTGAGGCAATATTAGCAATCCCCTGGGCTATCAACTCTGTATTCGAACGATGATGCCCGCTGATCATACCATCGGCAACTACCGCCGACAGCAAGGACTCAATAGCTCCCAAAATGGCAATCGTCATAGCAGGCTGCAAGTAATGAGACAACTGTCCCCACTCGATTGACGGGAACACCGGGGTCAAATTACATTTAATCTCCCCGAACTCGGAACCGATCGTCGTCACCGCACCTTCCGGCAAAAGGAATACCACGATAGGCGTCACCACCAATATAGCCACGAACGAACCCGGCACCTTACTTGTAATCTTCGGCATATACACCGCAATCAACACGGTCACGATCGTGATTCCCACGGCATACCAGTTCACGGTATCTATTCCCCCGAAATAAGCACCCCATTTACCAATAAAACTCCCCGGCACGTCCGTCAGTGTCAGTCCCAGTGCATTCGATATTTGCGTGGAGAAAATCGTCAAGGCGATACCGGAAGTAAAACCGACAATCAACGGGTGAGGAATAAACTTCAGTAACGTCCCCAACCGCAGCATACCGAACCCGATCATGATCACCCCGGCAAATATCGTTGAAATAATCATCCCGTCCAGACCATAATCATTTACAATCCCGTAGACAATAACGATAAAAGCTCCCGTGGGGCCACCGATCTGTACCCGGCTACCACCAAAGAATGAAATGAGAAATCCGGCCACGATAGCCGTTATAATTCCCTTTTCAGGAGAAACACCCGAGGCCACGGCAAAAGCGATTGCCAACGGTAAGGCCACGATACCTACCACGATTCCGGCAAGAATATCTTTCGATAAATTCTTCTTTACCGAACCGTCTTTAATTAATCCGAATAATTTCGGACTAAACACCTTTTCCATACTATTATACCCTTAATTTTAAAACGCACAAAGGTATATATTAATTTCAAATTCAAGGCTCCGAAATTAATAGAAATTAATAATCCCGCCATTCACAAGATTATTTCCTGTAAATCACGAAATTATCTCCATGTCAAATATGAAATACCTGGCTAAAGAAATGTTTCAATTCCCCTTTGGACACAGCCCCGCATCCCACTTGCGGCTGGCCTTCCACCGGAACAAACATCAAGGTCGGGATGCTCCGCACGTTGAAGGCCTTTACCAACTCCTTCTCCATATCGCTATCCACCTTGTAAATATCAACTTTCCCCTCGTACTCCCGCTGCAACTCTTCCAGGATCGGGGCTATGGTCTTACATGGGACACACCAGTTCGTGTAGAAATCTATCACAACCGGACGCTCCCCCTCAAATCTGTACATCCTCTCATTCTGATAGTCAAACACTTTCCGCTTAAAACTATCCTTTGTCAAATGCTCGATCATAGTCATATTGTTACAAATTAATAAGTACATGAATCATACGCACTATTCCCACAACAAGTTACAAGTTCTTTCCCAACCCTGTTCCCCAATTGCATTCTTTATCGTATCTTTGGAAAATCATTATAAAACACGATAACACATGAAAATTCTTGGAAATATCATCTGGGTCCTGTTCGGCGGTTTCTTCATCGCACTAGAATACTTTGTATCCAGTATCGGCTTGTTTATCACGATCATCGGAATACCTTTCGGAATACAAACCCTAAAACTCGGAGTGCTGGCCCTCTGGCCTTTCGGCAGCCAAGTGGTAGACATCCCGCAAAGTAGCGGTTGTCTTTCCTTCCTCATGAATGTCATCTGGTTCTTCATAGGGGGAGTATGGATATTCCTGTCCCATCTCCTTTTCGGGGTAATCTTCTGCATCACCATCATCGGTATCCCCTTCGGTATGCAACATTTCAAACTAGCCCGCTTAGCCATCACCCCCTTCGGTCACGACGTTCTATAAAAAAGCGGGCCCCATCCCTAAGGCCCGCTCGTCTGATAAAAAGCTCTAAACAATTGTCCAAAGCCAAACTAAAAATTCAGTGATCTCCCATTAATTGATTCTCGATTTACGATTTATGATTTTAGATTCCAACCGCACAAAGCTGATCTTTTAATTATAAATCGTCAATCATAAATCTAAAATTCCTAAATTCCCTTCAACGCCTTCAGCGTTTTCTCGGTTTCTGCATTTGAAGGACGAGTCATGTTCGCGTTCACCACCTTACCCTCTTTGTCCAAAAGAATAAAACGAGGAATATACTTCACCCCGAAAGCGTCCATGAATGCCCGGTCTCCGCCATTATGCAACTGAACTCCTTCTAATCCTTTCTCTTTCACCATTTTCTCCCATGCAGCTTTATCCTTGTCGCAAGAGATACTCACGAACACGATCTTCTTACCGTGCATTTTCTTCTCCAACTCCTTCAAATGAGGAAGTTCTCCCGTGCAAGGTCCGCACCACGTAGCCCATATATCAATGTAAACATACTTACCCTTCAAATCACTCAAGGATACTTCCTTACCGTTAATATCCAAATACTTAAACGTAGGAGCTTGATCTCCTTCTTTTAACTCTTTTTTCTCTTGTGCATTCACCGTAACAAATGACAACAAGATCAACATACAGGATAAATAATGCTTTAATCTCATAGCTTTTCTTTGTTTATTTTTTTATTGTAACACAAAGCTAAGGATTAAAACTCAGACCTATATCACGTAAAAAAGGTTTTAAGATAGATTTAATACAACCCCCTATTTTTTATCCACGATCACCCGGAAGTTATCGTCCAGACGCAGGACTCCGCTAAACGTACTACCGTCCTCATTTTTAAAGCCATTCAGCGACCCTGTTTTACCTTTCAACACCAAAGCCTCGACTTGCTTCTGTGTTAATTTTTTCCCAAAAAATTCCATAGGAATAATAAAGTCACACGATTTCCTATACAGGCTACACCCCCAGGCCGCCCGTCCCTTGATAATCTCACCGTTTCCGCATTTCGGACATTTCAACACGACGGGGTCCGCGGGAGCTTTTTCCTTTTTCGGGGCTTTCTCTTTCGTGGCCGTTTCTTTTTTCGCCTCTTCTGCCACCTCTACGGTGATCGCTTTCCGGGGCGAACACTTCACCACGTGTACCAGTTCGTTCACCATCACCTTCAACTCCTCCATAAAATCCGACACGTTATAAGTCCCCTCCTCGATCATCCGCAATTTCTTCTCCCATTGCCCGGTCAACTCGGCCGACTTCAACAGGTCATTCTGAATCGTATCAATCAGTTCAACACCCGTGGCTGTTGCCACCAACCGCTTTTTATCCTTCCGAATATACCCTCTTTTCAATAACGTCTCGATAATCCCCGCCCGGGTAGACGGACGTCCGATCCCATTCTCCTTCATCAGATCCCTGAGTTCCTCGTCTTCCACCTGTTTTCCGGCAGTCTCCATCGCCCGCAACAAATCCGCCTCCGTGTAATACTTCGGTGGCTGCGTTTCCTTCTCCTGCAATTCGGGCGTGTGCGGTCCCTTCTCCCCGACTTCATACACGGGCAACACGTTCTCATCACTCTGTTTGTTCGATGCCGCAGGAAATACTACCCGCCAAGCCGGGTCAATAATCTGTTTTCCGGTCGCCTTGAACTCGTTCACCCCGACCTGTGCCATAACCGTCGTGTTCGCGATCTCGCAATCCGGATAGAACACCGCAATAAACCGTCGGGCCACCAAATCATACACCCGCTTTTCATCCGGGGTCATATCATAGCTGAAAACTCCTGTCGGGATAATAGCATGGTGATCCGTGATTTTTTTGTCGTTGAACACCTTCGGAGACTTGCGTATTTTACTCCCGTTAATAATCGGGTCGATCAACGTGACGTATGGTTTCAGCCCCTTCAAAATCCCGGGGACTTTGGGATATATATCATTCGGTAAGAAATTCGTATCTACACGGGGATAAGTTGTCAACTTTTTCTCGTACAACGACTGGATGATTTTCAAAGTCGTATCCGCCGAGAAAGCAAACTTCCGGTTACACTCCACCTGCAACAACGTCAAATCGAACAATTTCGGAGGGTGTTCCATGGCCTTTTTGCGCTCCACACTCTTGATTTCCAACTCCAAAGGTAGAATCTCCTGCATGAAAGCCTCTGCCTCTTCCTTTACCGTGAAACGTCCTTTCGTGTAAGAGAACCAACCTCCCCGGTAATCCGTCCGTACCTCCCAATAAGTTTCCGGTTTGAACTGTTCTATCGCTTTCTGCCGATCGACAATCAGAGCCAACGTCGGGGTCTGTACCCGCCCGATCGACAACACGTTCTTCCCGTTCCCGTAGCGCAACGTGTAAGCTCTCGTGGCATTCATCCCCAACAGCCAGTCCCCGATCGCCCGGGCTGACCCGGCAGCGTATAGCGTGTCAAAATCCTTCGACGACATCAACTTGGCAAACCCGTCCCGGATCGCCTCTTCCGTCAACGAAGAAATCCATAACCGCATCACCGGAGCCTTGCACTTTGCCTTCGTAAGCACCCAGCGCTGGATCAACTCCCCTTCCTGCCCCGCATCACCGCAATTAATCACCATCTCCGCCCGGTTGAACAACTCTTCTATAATGGCAAACTGCCGTTTGATCCCCTCATCATCAATCAACTTGATCCGGAACGAGGACGGAATCATCGGCAACATACTTAAATTCCACTGCCTCCACTTTTCCGTGTACTCGTGCGGTTCCTGTAACGAACAAAGATGCCCGAATGTCCACGTCACACAATAGTCATTCCCCTCGAAATAACCATTCCGACGTACTTTGGCTCCCAGAACCTCTGCTATCTCCTTCGCCACACTCGGCTTTTCCGCTATACAAACACGCATCGATTAATTTTAGATTTAAAAATTCTGAGATTTAATGATTTCCAATTAAGTGATTATTAATCACCGAATCATTGAATCGACAATCACATCATCCATTTGTTTTCAATTATTTAAAAGCTCAACTGAATCCTCCCCTGTATCATGCTAAACGTCTGTTTCCCATCTATCGGTGTATGTTTATCCAAACTTACCAAGCTATAACTCATTTTCGCTGCCACATACTTGTTGAAATAATAGATACCCCCGATCGAGAAATCATTTTGTTTCCCTCCCATAATTCTGGCATCTTTATCGTTCATGTTGGTGATATTATAGCGACACAGGATTTCCAAGCTCTTCTCCCCCGGAGCCGTGGCCATACCACTCGTTTTATTATAACCATAACGACCATTCAGTAAGGCATACCCCACTTGTGCATACCAACCGTCTCCGGTATAGTTCTCGACCGACGCTTTACGATTCACGTGAGCCATCAGGTATTCACTTTGGAAATACCACCTGTCAAGCACCATCACCACCTCGGCCCCGAACTTCCATTCATTAATTGCCTCGGTCACCTCTGCCTTCAAAAACTTCTCGGAAATCAAATTCGAGGGAGCCCCGGCCGAATAAGTCAATGTGTTCTCTTCTGCCTCTCCCTGCACGCCAAACCGAGAAGAAACTCCGACATGAATCACGTTTTTCTCCTTTGAATAAGGACGGAACAACACTCTCCCCGAAAACGCATACCCCTCATCCCCTTTCTCCGTGTTGTCAATATCTTTATCGCTGAACACTCCTCCCGACACGTTCAGCACGTCGCAATTATACGTGTAACTGATTCCCAGTCGTCGCCGATCCCCGAAAGCAATCCCGGTCACTGCTGCCCCGTTAAACTTCATATCCGACGTCCCGATCCGGTACTCCAAACTGAACGGTTCGAAATAATGTCCCACCCGGAACAGATTCTTCCCGTCATTATACTCGATATAAATATCTTTCATCGACACCTTACTCTTGGCAAACCCCATCTCGATCTTCCCGGTCCACCTTTCCAAGAAACGAATCACCGTCCCCATACGGACATCATATACCTCAACCGCATTTCCCAAAGACGTTTTATCACTAAAAAATACCCCCCCGTCAAATAACGCCCGACCAATCAAACGAGCCTCGAAATCTCCCTTCTCCGACTTCAACGTCAACTGCGCCGAAGCACTCATTCCACAAATCAATAGCATCAAAATCAATAGCGTATGCCTCATCATCAATAGTTTAAAGATTAATTTAATTGTATAGAATTAGAATACCCTGCAAAAATACAAAAAAATCAACAATTCACTATCTTCATTTTTTAGCCTCACGCAGTTTCTGAACATCCTGCTCCAGCTCTTTGATACTCTCCAAATGCTCCAACTGCTTTTGTGCCACCTTGTATTTATCATATTCGTCAGCAACTTTTTGCATTGCGAGTTTATGAGAAATCGACCCGGCATGTTCCAATATATTTTTATCATTCATGGTCAGCACCTGTTTTAACTTTTCAATCCAGTCCCGCATATACATCACTTTGTGTTGCATGGCCTGCGTCTCGGCGTATGCAAGGAATTGCTCCACGATTAATTTTAATAACCCGATTTCTTCTTCCGTCAAATAGTTTTGCCAATTTCCACATCTGTTTTACTAACCTTGTTCGGCAAGGAGGTTGACGTCAACCCCATTTGCGGTAAAGACGCATTTGCCCGGTAGTAAACGAGTTCCGCCGCAGTCTTCCCGCTAACTGCCCAAAGAAGTTTATTTTGTACCTCCTTGTAAAAGGCAAGGGTCATTTCATCTGACGGGTCATAATCGACACTCGTGGCATAAATATCTTTAATCTGTTGATAAAATAAACGTTCCGATAAACGGATCTCTCGAATCCGATCCAGTAATTCCCGGAAATAATTCATGGACGACCCACTCTTGAAGCGCTCATCGTTTAAAGCAAACCCCTTAATGATATAATCCCGTAAACGCTGTGTTGCCCAAATACGAAACTGCGTACCTTGTAAAGACTTCACCCTGTAACCGACCGAAATGATAACATCCAGATTGTAATAATTGACCTCATGGCTCTGCGTTTTATCTTCAATCGCACCATGCTGAGTGGTTGTTCGGAATTTCCGAACAACCATATTTTCATTCAATTCGCCTTCTTCAAAAATATTTTTAATATGTTCGCTAATAGTAGATTTAGCCTTTCCAAACAGAGACCCGATCTGCATCTGTGTCAGCCAAACTGTTTCTTCCGAGAATAACACGTCGACTTTTATCGAGCCATCCTGTGACTGGTATATAATAATTTCATTCTTTGGTTCCATAAGCACTTTATCATGGTTCTAAGCCCTTTTAAAAGTTTCATGCCAACGGCACGAACTTGATACTTCATGTAAAGATATTGATTATTCCTAAAAGCCACACGATCATCGACAAAATAATCTCTTTTCAATGATCTCGTCAACTATTTCCACCCCCATTCCATCAAAAGCTCTTGCGTGGTTGCATCCGAGTAAAAGAGAGAGAATGCCAGCGGGTTATGCTCGTACAACATCTGAAGTTCACGTTTCTCGATATACGGCAACCGATCCATATACTCCTTGTCTATATGTTCCTTAATAAATTGTTCCCGGTACAATTGGTAGTCCGAAGAAAAAGTATCTCCCTTGCTCCTAGCATCCTTATATCTTTCCAGATAAAAAGGTTTCGCATCCCACAAATCCAATATATTAACTTTCTTCCCTTTAACCATCAACTCCGGATGCCCCGTGTGGAGCTTACATTTCCTTGTCAGGACATCGGCAGGAGTATCACAGACATAATCATACCAAGGAGCAAACCAACTACTGGAAACCGAGAGTTTGCATTCAACCACAATCGGAACATCAAAAGGAGTTTCAATCTCGATCTTACCGGAACCGAGATGTTCTGCCAACGTGTAAGTATCAGCATCAGTTTTATCCGTCCGGTACAAAGTAAACTCCCCGGACATTTTATCAATCGTTCCCCGCAATGGCACCACCTTTAGCTGGGCCGTAGCATCCAACTTTCTTATATTCCACTCCGGATCATCCCAAACCGTCTTTTTTATCTCCAACAACTCGACAGACACGTAGGTTGAAGGAGCGTTTTCCGCTATGTAATTATCCCAATACGTAATAAGAGAATCAACCATCCCGTCAAGTTGACGGGTAATCCGCTCTAAGTCAAATCTCTCTTCCCATTCACGACTTAATTGCTCCTTCCAATCATGGTGATACACCAAATTATAAAACTCCATGAAATCCCCGTAAGTAAGCTTTTTCAACTTTTGTTTGTAAAGCGAATGATCATCCCATTTACGAACTTCGGGAAAAATAAATCGCTCGTAAACCCCAACAAAATCGGGGAACTTTTGTCCAACTTCTTCCGATTCTTCCGGAGTCAACGACTCCGTCACCGATTTATCCAACGGCCCTCCACATGCCGATAAAACAAACGCCAAGATAAAACCATAAATAGTGTATCGTAATCTATTCCTCATAATATATCGTTTTAGAATTGTACACACACGGATGGTAAATCTCGGACAGCTGTATCCCCGGACAATCATCCCGCCTACACACAAAATTAATCTAAAACATAGAACAATAGATATATTTACAACAATTTATTTATACATCAACAGCCGCCATTTACTTGTAGCTTTCTGAACCACCCGGCTCGTTCTCTCATTTTTTATCTGTATCTTTGCCCCTCGAACAGAAACTATGGAATATGGAACAAGCAATTATCGATCAAACCATAAAAGCTCTAGAAAGAAACCATTTCGAAGTTTACTTCGCCAACAACCGGCAAGAGGCTAGAGATATTTTCTTCCAAGAAATTTTTGACAAGATAAAACCAACCACTATTTCATGGGGAGACTCCGAAACGATGAAAGCCACAGGAATCCTTTCCGAGATCGAGCAACGACCGGAATGTATTCTCATCCGGACTTTTCAAGACGGTTACAGCCGGGCCCAGAAAACATACTGGCGCCGCCAAGCCCTCCTCGCCGATTTATTCGTCACAGGGACCAACGCCCTCACCCGCCAAGGGCAACTCGTCAACGTGGACATGGTTGGCAACCGAGTTGCGGGCATCACCTTCGGGCCGGAACATGTCGTCCTGTTCATCGGCACCAACAAGATCACGGACAACATCGAGCAAGCCATGGAGCGCATTCGCACAACAGCCGCCCCACTCAACGCCATCCGCCACCCTCACTTGCATACCCCTTGCCAAACGACAAGGACCTGCATGAATTGTCAAAGTTCCGACCGCTTGTGCAACACGTGGACCATCACGGAAAAATCACTCCCCCAAAAACGGATCAAAATTATCCTTATCAACGAATCATTAGGCTTATAAATGCTGAAAAAAACAAATTCCCAAATCACGAATCATAATTAGTAAAGAACAATAAAATCACGAATCATAATTCGACTAAATCTCGTTTTTACCTAATTATATTTCGTAAAATCAAAAAAACATCTTACCTTTACGCATAGAAATTTGACCCAACGCCAAGGAGTATGGAAAAAACATTAATGCAACAAAATCCGCAATGGACAGGAAAATCCTTTAAAGAACTTGCGGATAGAACAATGATGAAAAATTTGCTCGACAAACAAACATTACCGCACATTCAGATACTTACCGGTGTGCGCAGATGTGGCAAATCCAGCCTCTTCAAACTACTGATGAATGACCTACTCGCCTCTGGCGTTAACGCCAAATCAATTTTGAATATCAACTTAGATGCCCCGGTCTTCATTCCTCTTTGGGATGATGTACAGCGACTACGCCGAGTAATAGAAACCGCAGAACAATTAACGGGAACCAAAGTTCAATACCTCTTTTTGGATGAAATCCAGCAAGTAAAAAACTGGGAAGTATTTGTAAAGACAATTTATGACACCCAGACATTCAACAAAATTTACATCACGGGATCGAACTCGAACCTTTTACAAAATCGTTTTTCTTCCATGCTATCGGGAAGATATTTCGCAAATGAGATCCGTCCATTTAGCGTTACCGAATGCCTCGCAACAATTGGGGTAAACTCGTCTTTCGATGGCTATCAAGCAATTCCTCAAGTTTTACGCCTTACCAGTGCCATGATAAAAAACGGTACATTTCCTGAAATCATTTTACGTAAGATGGAAGATCATACAAAAGCAGAATTGTTACGTAGCTATTTCGAATCTATCGTGCAGAAAGACTGTATCATTTATAATTCTATACGTGAACCCTATCTGTTTTACAAAAGTGTAAATTATCTTTTGCAAAACGTTGGTAATCGGTTTTCTCTCCAGCAACTAGGCAAATCGCTTGGTAGCAACGAAAATACAATGGGCAGCTATATTAATTATTTATGTAACAGTTATATATGTTCTGACATAAGAAATTTCTCGTTTTCGTTAAAAGAAACAAAACGTTCTGACCACAAGTGTTATTGTATCGACAATGGACTGATGCAAGCCAACACGTCCCGTTTTTCTCCGGATAGTGGTAAATTCTTCGAGAATCTCGTTTATAATGAATTGGTAAATAAAGGGTATCAAAATATTTCATTTGACAACGGAAAAGGAGAATGTGATTTCTTGGCACAAAAGGATGGGGATATCCATGCTTTCCAAGTCTGCTATGAATTAACCGACAATAATAAGACACGTGAATTTAGGGGATTTTCCGTGCCACAAATACCAGTAAGAACAAAGACTCTCATCACTTATAATCAGAAAGAACAAGTAGATGATATTCGTGTCATGCCACTCTGGGAATGGGCGCTAGAAAAATAACCTGAAAAACGTATAAATCTATTACCATGAAAGATTACGCATTTGAAATAGAGATGAAAGTACGGGACTACGAATGTGACCTGCAAGGTGTGGTCAATAATTCCAACTATCAACACTACATGGAACACGCCCGTCACGAATTCCTGGAAACCACCGGAACCAGCTTTTCCGCCCTGCACGACCAAGGCATCGACGTGATGGTCTCCCGCATCGACATTTCCTACAAACACTCCCTTCGCGGCAGCGACCGCTTTGTCGTCCAAGTCGCTTACCAGAGAGAAGGCATCAAGCTAGTGTTCTTCGAGGACATCTACAAGCTCCCCGAAAACATTCTATGCGCCAAAGGAAGAATCGAGGCCATTTGCCTGCAAAACGGTAAACTTACCCGTGGAGAACTATTCGAAACCATCTTCATCAACAAAGTTGAAAAGAAATAAAAATAAGAACACGAATTCCCCTCTCCGTCCAGCAAAAACAATGTAGGAATACCGTTAACATCGTACGCCTTACACACGGGAGATTTGAACCCCAGCAAATCACTCGCCCGCACCCATTTATACCCTTCCTCTTGAATACCTTTCAACCACACCTCTTTTTCTGCGCTTTTGCAGATGGTCAAAAGGCATTTAATTACCGCTTGAACAGTAATTAAATGCCTTTGCTTTGATGGGGTGAAAAAACAGTGAAAATTGTACGTTTCGCTTTCACTATTATATACAAAAGGACTTTTTATTCAAACAATTGGTTTACCTGGCTTTGCAATTCCTCCGGCGAGAAGTCGCGGGCGATGATGGTCCCTTGCCGATCAATCAGGAAATGCTGGCAGATGTGGTCGATGGCCCAATCGCGGACGATGGGGCTGCTCCAATATTTGTAGTCGGAAATCAGGTTCCATTCGATGCCGTTGTTGGCGATGGTTTTCAGCATGTAGTCCTTGTTTTTTTCGAGCAGGATGTCTACGATTTCCAAGCCTTTCTCACGGTACTTCCCGTACAATTCCTTCTTTGTGGGAAGGTAGCTCCTGTAGTCTGCCAGTCCGCAACTGCCGATGGTCAGGATCAGGTATTTTCCTTTATAGTCATCAAGTGATACAGGGGTGTCGAATATGTCCGGGAAGGAGAACGACGGGAACGGCTGGTCCGGCTGCATGCGTTGGTCTTTGGCATATACTTCCTTGAAGTTTTTCCAGTATGAGCCCCGGAAAGCGGTGGTGTCCAGGCATGCCAGCAAACCGTTGAGACGGTCGAAGCGGTATTTGTCCATGATTCGTTTGTTATACACGTGGTTGAAGCTCACGTGGCTCCGGGGGTATTTCCGAGCAAATGCCATGAACACGGTATCAGCCTTCCACTTCAATTGTTCGAGTTCTTGCTCCAGTCGTTCGGCTTCTTCTGTTTTGCCATTTATATCTGCTTCCGTGGATTTTTTCAACACGGCTTGCTGTTCCATCCACACCGAAGCCATGTGTGCCCGGTAGGTCTGGTATTCATCTTCGGTCTGGGAGCCGGTAACTTCTCCTTTCCCGTTTTGATCGCAGGAGATGCGGATGGGGGAGTTTTCCGCCCAGAACATGCAACCCCATTGATTGTCGGCACTCCTGACCTTGATGTAATTCGGCTCGTCAAGAGTACCGCCCCAGTATTCGAAATGCCCGTTGATGGTTTCTACGCTGTCTGCCGTCCTGCCGTGCTCGATGTAGATGCGGGTATTGCCCAGACCTTCCACGTCGCCGGTGAGGGTAAATTGTTTTTCGGGTGTCGTTGCGCAGGAGGTGAGCAGACAGGCCGCCCCGCAGGCAATAAGTAATTTTTTCTTCATATCTGAATGCCTTTGTTATTTGTTGAGGAATTTCTTCACGTTCTCTTCGATGGCAGCGCCACGCATACCTTTTGCGATGATACGCCCTTGTGCGTCAATGAGGAAGATGGCGGGGATGCCTTGCAGGCCGTACCATTTATACAGGTACCCTTCGTCGGTGCTTTTCAAATCGGACACCTGCGTCCAGGGAGTATCATCCTCGGCGATGGCTTTCACCCATTGGTCACGGTTGGTGTCGAACGATACGCTGATGACGTCCACGCCTTTCGCCTTGTAGGTATCGAACACTTTCCGGACGTTGGGGCTTTCCTTACGGCACCAGACGCACCACGATGCCCAAAAGTCGAGGATGACGCATTTTTTGCCTTTCAGGAAACTATAGAAGTTCACCTCCTTGCCGTTAGGCGTGGGGAGAGTAAAATCGGGTACCCGGTCGCCGACGTTCATTTCGCGTATGCTATAACAGAGACTTTGCACCCGAAGACCTTCCTCCGTTTTTTTCAAGGCAGCGGACATGGCTGCCAACGCCTTTTCGATGCAGTCTTTCAATCCCACCACGTAAGCGAACGTGGCGTATTTGTCCACCACGTAGAGTGCACTAGCGTCTGCCCGGGCGATGACCGCCCGCATATCGGCCACGAATGTCTTGTCATTGCGCAAGGCACTCGGAGTGCTTGCGGCATAACGGGCTTCAAGTGACTGTACCGCTTTATCCTGCCGTGCTTTGTCCGCCACGTTCTGCGCAGAGAGGCCCACGGAACAGCCCAATAGTATCATGAATATCAATTTTTTCATATCCGTTTTTATTGTAAATTTGCCTTTGCTTTTTTCCAAAATTCCACTTTATCCTCCTCTTTCCCGTTCATTTCATGGATGCGAATATTTTGGTCGCACGTGCGAAGGACTTCCTCCTGCATCTGTTTGCCGTAACGATACTTCAATTTGCAACCGAGCAGGAGTGTTTCGTCGTTTCCTTTCCGGCTGTAATTGTTATAGACGGTTGCGGCATCCAGGCCGATTTTGCAGTAGGCGGAATAAAGCTCTTCATTGCGTTCCACGATTTCGGCGATCTCCAGCAAGGTGTCATAATCTTTCGATTCTTTGGCTTCCTCCACCATTTGGGCGAGTAAAGTTCCGCCTTGATAGGAAGAGATATGCAGCAGCGCCTCCAGTTTCATCAGGCGGATTTCCGCCGTTTCGTCCAACCCGCAGAGCACGTAGAGGGCCCGCAGGTATTGCTTTTCCTCCATACAGCGACGTGCCATGCCGAAGTCGAGGGTCAACCCCTGTTCCGGTACGATTTTCAACACCCACACCGCCAACGCGGCATTGTCTGCCGTGCCGGGCGACCAAGCATCCCAGCGTCCACGGATGATGCCTTTATCGTCGATAAGCATCATCGTGGGGTGACCGGCCTGCACGGTGGTGCTGAATTCGTCCACGCCTTTGTTGTCATCGGTGGTGGGATAGCCGAAAGCTTTCTGTTTCCACCATTCTTTGGCTTTATAGCCTTTGTCTGCCAGGGTCTCTTTGTAGTTCACGCCAATGATTTGCACGTCCCGATAGTCGTTGCTGTGTTTCACCATCAGAGAATCCAGAGCCATGCACAAGGCTCGGCAGCCGCCGCACCAGGTGGACCAGAAATTCATGATGACAAATTTGCCTTTCATCGTTTTGCTGTTCAGCTCTTTGCTAAAGGTATAGCGAGGTGCGGGCGTACCCAGTTGGTTCACCAATTCCGACCGACCATCAGCTGCTTCTTTACGGTAGCCATGGTTCCAGTTGGAACCGTATTGGTCAAGAAATTTATAGAGACGTTCGTAGTCCTGGGCATACAATTCGGTCCCTCCGAACCACCCGATGAGGACAAGTAATAATAATCTTTTCATCAGTCTATCGTTTCATTTGCAGTATTCCGCCACTTTCTTCCGCATGTCGTCGCCCCGCAGACCGGTGGCGATGATTTTGCCATTACCATCCAGCAGGAAAAGAGCGGGAATGCCGTTGATGTCATACTGTTTGTATATCGGCGATTTGAAGCCCAGCAGATCGCTGACCTGCACCCATTCGTAGCCTTCCTCCTCGATGGCTTTCTGCCATTTGGCCTTATCGGTGTCTAGAGAGATGCCCAACACGTCGAACCCCTTGTCCTTGAAGTCGGCGTAGATGGCTTTCACATTCTCGCCTTCCTTCCGGCAGGGGGCGCACCACGATGCCCAGAAGTCAAGAAGTACGATTTTTTTGCCTTTGACGTATTCTTTCAGGCTGACCACCTTACCTTCTGGCATACTGAGGGTGAAGTCCTTCGCCTCGTAGCCCACGGAAACGTTCAGGTATTTCTGTATCTGTTCACCCAGGTCTTTGCCGGGGATGGAAGCTTTCACCGCTTCGGGCATACGATCGTAGCAGGCTTTCACCTCGGAAATGATACCGGCATGGGAAGCGACGGAGGCATATTTGGAGAGCACGTATGCCGCCGCCATATCCGCACGCCCGCAGGCCTCTTTCAGCTTGGCAATAAATTCGGGCGAATCCATGGGATTTTTGCTATTGTCGGTGTTTTTGAAAATCATGTCGTTCACCTCCTGAACCTCGAGGTGAGTGGGGTTGCCCGCCACTTCAGCTTCCATAAAGGTGTTATTGAAACTTTTATAAGTGCCTGCACCGATTTTCACGTAGGAGGGGCAATTGTCCAGGTAGAGCAGCATATTGGCATATTGTGGATCATCCGCCCGCATAAGGCTGCATTCGCGGGGTTTTATGCCTTTCAGGGCAAAGCGGAATTTGCCGCCTTTCACGAAAGCCGAATCGCTCGGCGTGCGTTCGCCGGCATAGAGGTAGAGTTTTTCGCCTTCTTTCAGTGTGACGCCTTCGCCGCTCAGCGACATGTTTGTTTGTGCCCTCAGGTTCATGGCCGTCAGGGCAAGGAATAGGATGAATATTGTTCTTTTCATATTGGTTTTATGGTGTTATAAAGATGATTATCGTTTTTTGAAAGTAACGGGGATATTGACCTTGATGACGTGCTCCTCGGGAGGCAGGCACATCTGGTCGTCGCACACCTGATAGCTGATGACGATCTCTACCGGAATTTCCGTCCGCCCGGGTTCAAAAAACATGAAACTTCGGCTGAACTTGTTTTCGCCCGTATAGAGCGTCGCACCCGTATAGGTTTTAGCGGGAAGTTCCAGGTTGGTTGCCTGAATATCTTCGGGGAAGCGGATATCCACTTTGGTCGGGACCATGCCGAGGGCCTCGTTGGCTTTACTGTCCGTATAACCGTGCCATCCTTTCTTGAAGGAGAGAATCACGTTCATGCTGTACATGCCTCCTGTATGGATGGTGTCGGGATGTTCCAGCCGGTAGGTGACGGCATTATCTGCCCGGCTACCTTCGAACGATCGGGTCACCGAGACTGGGTCGCTTGCCTTTTCCATTACCGAAACAGCGGCCCTGACCGGATTCTTTTTGCCGTACATCACGTAGACGTAACCGCGGTGGCGGAGCGTGAGGTATTTGTATTCTTTCAATCGTCCCAGGTAATAACTCCGCATCCCAGGTTGCTCCAGCACTTGCTTCATGCCTTCGATACCTTTGATTTCGGTAACCTCGCCGGCGTCTTTGCCCGGCATGTTGATAGCGAAGTCTTGTATCCATCCCCAGGCGATGGAGTCGTCCACCTCGTAGCCGTTGACTGTCGGTATCGACATACCCACCAGCAGGTCGTTCACGCCGTCGCCGTTATAGTCCGCCACGCATATCATAGGCTGGCAGCCGGGAAATACTTTACCGCCGTCGGCAGCAGTGAAGAGGGGTTTCGGTTTGCGGAAACGCAGTCCCTTATCGGTGTTCACACCCTCATAAAACAGCACGGGCGAATCACCTTTACTGTTGTATTCGTGGGTTACGAGCAGATCCGTCACGCCGTCGCCGTTCCAGTCTGTCGGGGTGATGTAGGTCTTGAAACGTCCCCGTTGGGCATTGTCCTCGTCAACGGAGAGGTTGGAACCGTCCGTGTAGCGAAGGTGTTCGCGCAGCCCGAAGCGGGGGTGTTGGCGTGTGCCAGTATTTAGGGCCACACGCAGGCCGCCGCAGCCGCCCACGAAAAGGTCGGGTAGCCCGTCTTCATTGAAATCGGCAAACTGTACGGTGGTGTATACCCAATACTGTTCGCAATTCGGATTGTCCGGATCCACAGCGGAGCCCCTCCCTTCGGGTTCGCCCTCTTGCGGTACGAATTGCCGTGGCAGAAAGCCCTCTGCAGAGCCTCTCCACCAAGAGATTTTACCGGGGTTATACTGTCCAGAGAGCATGTCGGGCCATCCGTCGCCATCGAGGTCGAATATCCGCGGATGGAGCCCGATACAGCACCACTGGTAATTGGAAACGGTGTCGCCTTGCGTGTCCGTCGCCCAGAAATATTTCCCGGAAAAGCGGGGACGTTTGGCGCTGCCCTCGTTAAGGTAGACTTTCACGAACGAGCCGGTTTCTCCGGTGGCGAAATCGCCTAACAGTAGATCGGGTTTACCGTCACGGTTCCAGTCGAATAGGGCGGGATAGACCAGTCCGTGTTTTTCGGTGCGTATATCCTGTTTCGTCCCTGTAATCAGTTGCGGTTTCGAAAGCAGCGGCGCACCGGGAATCGGTGTGTTGACAATCTCTTTCATAACGGGCATCCCGACGGTGCGGATGGGGTCTTCCGCAGAATTGGTCTTTTGTCCGAAAGCCATGCCTCCTGACAAAAAAATGAGGGTCAATATTCTTGTTTTCAGTTTAATCATGGTATCGGTTTTTAGGGTAGTTCGATTTCGCAAGTCTCTTCGTATGTCTCCGGTGGCAGGCAGGTCTCGTCGCTGCAGGTTTGCCAGCTCACTTTCACTTTCACCTCGCAGGTGCCGGTCAGACCGGGCTCGACCTCAAGCTTTTGGATGAAAGTCAGTTGTTTTCCGTCGTACACCTCGTTGGCACCGTACAGGACAATCGGCGGACGTTTCAGCTCGCCTTCTTTCCGGATGCCTTCGGGCAGTGTGATTTCAACAATGACCGGCTCTTTGTCTTCGTTCATCCGATTGTCGGTATAGAGGTGGTAGTTTCCAGTGGTATTCATTTTTATACACACGTTCCATTGTCCGTCATCATGGCGAATATAGGCATGGCATGATACCGGTTTCCGCTCGATTTTCGGCAATTTCATTTCTTTGGCAGCGGGCTTGTCGTATTCAAACTCGCAGGGTTCCGCCTTCATCGGGATGGCCACGGCCCTTTGTTTGTTCGCTTGCCCTTCGAAGAGAAAAACGAAGCCACGGTGACGCAGGGTGGCATATTTCCAGTCGTCTAATTTGCCGATGAGGTACCGTTTCAAAAACTCCTGTTCTTTCAATTTGGCGTGAAACTCTTCGGTAGTGCCGTAGTACTGGAGAGCCTCGCCGGCGTCCTTGCCCGGAGACTGTAAGCCCAGGTCATGAATCCATTGCCAGTAGATATCGGTAGCTCCTTCAAAACCGTTAATCGTGGGGATGGAGAGCCCCATGAGGATGTCCTGCACACCGTCGCCATTCCAGTCCACCACCTGGATATGGGGCGTACAACCCGGTAAGGCCTTCGTCCCGTCCGTAGCCAGGAAAAGCGGCCGCGCCTGTTCGAAACGGAGGCCATCGTCGGTACGTACACCGCGAAAGAAGTAAACGCCATACTCGCCGGGCCGGGTGTACTCGTCGGTGGCAATGATGTCCAATACGCCGTCTCCGTCCCAGTCGACGGGGTTCAGATAGCAATGCGCCGTCTGCGAGCAAGCGTCCGTGATGTGGAAGTCCAAGCCGTTGGCGATGTGCATGCCCGCTTTACGGCGGGTGTGGAGGATAGTACCATCCACGTGGAAGAGAAACTCCCGGCGTCCAAAACGCGGTTCGCCTTTTGTGCCGATGTTCAGCGCCACGCGATAGCCGCCGCAGCCGCCCACGAAGAGGTCGGGTAGCCCGTCGCCGTTGAAGTCTGCCAAGCGTGCCGACGAATAGTTCCAGTAGTACCAAGAGTCGGGCGACCATTCCGGTTCATCGCTGCCAACCGTAAATTCCTTGCCGTCCTGATAGCCCAATTGCGGAATCTGCCGTCCCGGCTCGAAACCCTTTTCCCCGCCTTTCCACCAAGTGACAACACCAGGGTAGTATTGGCCCGAAAAAATGTCCGGGTATCCGTCGCCATTGACGTCAACGATTTGCGGGTGGATGCCGATGCAACACCATTGGTAGTTGGAGATGACATCGCCGTTGACGTCTGTGGCGTAAAACCATTCGCCCGTGAATTTGGGTTTCTTGGCGGAGCCGGTGTTCAGGTATACTTTGATACGCGACTGTCCCGTGAGGAATTCGCCCACCAGAAGGTCGGGCTTGCCGTCTCGGTTCCAGTCGAAGAGCGTCGGGTAGGCCAGGCCGTGTTCCTCCGTACGGATTTCACGTCGAGAACCATCGATACGCACCGGCTGTTTCAAAACGGGGGCGCCATCGATTGTCGGGTAGTGCAGTTCCTTGATGTCCGGGAGGTTTGTCGTCCGCACCTCCAATTGTGTGCTGTCCGGTGGGAAAGGTAACCGAATGTCTGGCAACCGATCCGTTTGGGCGGATGCCGAGAGCGTGCCCCACGCCGCCAGCATGGAGCTTAGAATTAATGTTCGTATGGATTTCATGTGTTATCGATATTGTTCAATCAGTTTTTTCAGACGCGCCGTTTCGGCTGCTTTTTGCTGTTCGTTTTCGATGCGGTCGACGTATTGCAACGCGGTTTTCAACATGCTGACGGCCGTTTTTTTATAAGCTTCGGCGTATTTCATCCGCAGTTCGGCCGCTTTCTCGTATAGCGCAACGTGGCCCAGGCCCGCAGACGACAGCGTACGGAATGCGTCAATCCCGTTTTTCAGGATGTCCAAGTTCGTCGTGCCGCTTGCATACACGCATTCCGCAATGGGTTGCATGATTTCGACGTATGCTTTGGCGGGACGCCAGTCGTCTTGCCGATCGGCATATTTTGCCCGCAAGGTTTCGAAATATTCTGCGGCGTACCGTTCTTCACCGCTCCGCAACATGCACTCGTAGCGGAGAGCAGAGTTGTCCGGTGCGTCGGGAATCATCTCCATCAGATAGAGTGCTTTGCGATATTCCTTTTGTTGCATCAACGTCTCGACGGTCGGCCGATCGGCACGGATGTTCTGTTCGGGGACGGTTTTCAGCGCCCAAAGCGCCAGCTCGATGTTCAGCGCAGTGGTCGGATTCCAGCCGTCCCACCTGCCGCGGACAATGCCGTGCCCGTCAACCACCAGCACCGTCGGATGGTGTCCGTGAGAGACATCAGCGCAAGCGTCGGCGAGTTTACCTCCCACAGTCGGGAAGCCAATGCCTTTACTCTTCCACCATTCTTCCGCTTTATAGCCTTTGTCGACTAAGGTTTCGTGCGCATCGACCCCAATGACCTGCACTCCTTCCCAGGCTGTGGGACGGAGTTTCATCAGCGAATCGATATCACACGACAAAAGACGGCAACCGCCACACCACGTCGCCCAAAAGTTCAGCACAACGAATCTACCCCGCAACGACCGACTGTTGAGTTGTTTGTTCAACCGGAATTCCGGCAAAATATGGCCCACCTGTTCCTCTTTTGTCCACTCGCCATTTCCAGTTTGTTCGTTGTAGCTGGTACTCCAGCCTTGCCCGTATTTCGCCATGTAGTGGTTCAGTGCTTCGTAGTTTTGGGCATGGACGGAAGAAACCGTCCATGCTGCTATCATGAAGAAAAAAAATGAAGAAAATTTTTTCATACCCTATAATCCTTTGATGTTAACATCGGCAATGCGTCCGAACGCCCAGCCGTCTACATTGGTTTCGTCGTATTTCACCGCTTTTAACACTTTGCCTGTCATGATGTCTAAGTGCAAAGCCCAAAGAGCAGATTTGCCGGAAGCCCAGGTGGCAACGAGCAAGACCGGTTTATCGTTGCGTGTTGTGACGTTCGGCGAGGCAAGCAGTTTCATCAGGGTGATCTCGCTGCCGAAGTCCAGCACCGCCCCGTCCGTCTTGCCCAATTGACCGAACGGGGAGACCTCGCTGCCGTCGAGGCCGTAATGGTAAACGGCATCCCGGGTGGCATAATAGCACATGTTTTTCGATTCTCCGAATTCAAAGGCGATAGCGTCGCTAAAGCCGGTCAAAGTGTTTTCTAGGGCGTAAAAGTATTGCGGTACATCAACATAAGCGCTCTCTCCTTTAGCGGGAGCATTGGGCCACAGATCAACGGCAAAGAATTGTCCGGCAGCGGTAGGATGATCGGCCTCGCCTTTCAGTACAGCCCTAACATGCTCCCTGTTATCGGTGCGCATCACGACCAAATCGGCTTTCATATCGCCGGGATTGAATTTAACGTTGTCTGCTTTGGTATCCAATAATTTCACGTACTTAGGATTGAAACTATAAGTCTGGGTGATCCCGAGAAAGCCTTTTCGAGTCTGTCCGTTCACGGTGGTGGCATACATCAACTTTTGGATGCCGCTCGTTGCCACCTCTTCAAATTGGGGTGCATAGGTAAAGCAATTGCCGTCCGCACACGCGTCATTTTCACCGAGGGTCGGGAAAAGGAAAGGATATTGGTTGGATTGTTGCATCCAAAAGACGATGCCTCCGTCGAAGGCAAACACGTCCTGCTCCGCGATGATATAACCTTCCGGCTGTCCTTTGTGTTCTTGTCGGTCTCCGCTGAGGTAAAACAGGCTGTTCCAGTCGCCGTAGTAAGAGAAATCGTCCTTGTTGAGCAGAGCGACTTCCCGCACCGTTTTGGCATAAATGCGGCAACGTTTTTTAGTTTCGTCATTATACAGATTGCTCGAAATGCTCTGCACGACGGTTTCGCCTTTTCCCTGCAATTTGCGTCCACCGTTGGTTTTCGAATACATGTCGGTGACGGCGGAGGGAGAAGCCGGCAGGGAGTTGGCGGAGGGGGTAAACTCTTCCGCTTCCAAAATGCCGATATCGCTCGAGGCGTCATCACCGTGCAGCACCAGCAGGCCCGTGATGCCGGCGATGGTGATGGTGAAGGTGTTCGTGGAATAGAAGTTGCGGCCGGTGCTCAATTGTTTGGCATGGAGACGGCAGGTGTAGCTTTTGTTGAGCGCAGTGATGTTGGTGTCGAGGTGGCAGGTGTATCTCAGTTCCTTGCCTTGCTCTTCAGCGGACACCAAAGGCAGAAAGGCTTCCCTTCCATGTTCATTGAACATCTCCCCCCTCACTTCCCACTTGTATTGCAGGTCCGTTTCGGGAATGGAGGTCTTCACGTCCGGCGTAATGGAGATGACTGAACCGATGCCCGCACTATATGCCGTTTCGGGAATGGTCATTTCCACATCGGGCATGACCGTATCGTAGTCGTGGCCGTTCCGGTCGTCATAGCACCCCGCCAGCATCAAGCAGGCGGCAACGGCTGTCAGTATATATTTTCTTTTTATCATAACAATTCTTTTAATGATTGAATTTTAATACTTTACCCTGTCAAAAACGGGACGTTGATTCGGGGCGTTCTGGTCATCGGCCGGATAACGGATGTCGTTGGCCTCGATGTAATCGTTAAGTTGAACCAGCAGGTAGGTGACGGCAATGCCGTTCCATGATCCTTCCTCTCCCCTCGGATCTTCCGTTCCTCCGGTCACTTTGACAAACACCTCCATTTTGAGTTGGGTGAAATAACCCATTTTGCTCCAACCGTCTTCATCCCACCAATCCGGACGTACATAACCGTTGTACAAACAAAGGTTGGTAGCGACATTGTCTTTCAAGCCCGGATTGAAATCCTCCGAGGCAACAAAGCGAAAACCCACCGTGTCGGGCGTGGTTTCCAGGTGTTCGCTATTGGTAATGCGCACCCACAGGGTATCCGATGTGCGATTAGCACGAAGCACCACCGGGGTTTGAATCTCGTATTTGGTGCGGCTGTCTTTCGGTTGGCGGATCACTTCCACGTTGACTGTCCGGTCGCAATTTTCCATCGTGGTGGCTACAGTGAAGGGGAGGGCCGCCAAGGCCGTCTGTCCGTAACCAACGTCGGGCAACTGTTTGAAAGAGAAATCAGTATTTTCAGCCGAAAACCAAACAAATCCTTTCTCCGTCCAAAGTTCGGCTTCTTCTTCGGAGCAAGCGCCCAATGCTACTGTTGTCAGGCAGAGCATTGCCGTATAAATCCAATTTTTCATTTCTTGTCTTTTTTAGTTTGTTCATTGTCTTTGTTGCGTCCGCCGTAGGTGTTTTCATCATCCGGACGGTCTAAGGTGAAGCAATTCGGTTCGATGGTCTTCGAGCCGCTCATCGGGCTTTTGATCGTGACGGACTTGTTCAGCCGTTTGAAGTAGTAGAACAACTGGCCCTCTGCTATGAACTCCTTGCGGTATTCCTTTTCGATTTCGTTTTGCAGGTCGTCCTTGCTGCCGCACCTCAACGGAGCGGAAGAAAGTCCGCGGTGGCTGCGTACGGTTTCCAAATGCTTGACACCCTCCTGCCAGTCGGACTCGCACTCGGCGGCGATGTAATACATTTCCGACACGCGCATCAGCGGCAGACGGTCGGCAGCCCAAGGCGATTCGCTTTCGCGTTTGTAATATTTAGTGGAAAGCATAAATTCATTTCCGTACATGGAATATGCTTTTTTCAGGTAGGCATAGCGGGGATCCAACGCCTGAGTAGCCGGCTCGAAAGCATCGGCGGTATTGATGGCGAGAAGATTGCCATATTGACCCTGAAAAGCATATTCTCCCTCGAGCATGTAGCCGTCCATGCGGTCGTGCAGGTCGGTGATGTTCAGGGCAAAAATCTGTTCGGTGCAAAACGTCGGGTCTTTGCATCCATATTTATCGGTATTTTCAATGTTCGCACTTTGCACCAATGTGGAGTTGACCCAAGGGAAAACGGTTTCCTGCACGGCAATAACCTCTTTGGCACAAGCCAAGGCCTCCTCTTTATTGCCCATCCAGAGATAGACGCGCGCCATGGTGGCTACCGCCGCATAATAGTTGAAATGGAAGCGCCGATTATGCCAGTCCCGGATGCCGTACCGGGTACGGTAGGAACTGTTGCCTGTTACCGCACTACATACGAAAGAAGAGGGAGTCGCATCGGTGTACATCGGGTCGGCTTCCAGCAATTTCCTGGCTTCTTTCAGGTCGGCGAGGATGCATTCGCTGCACTGTTTCACCGTCAGGAGTGGGTGTACTTCGGAAGTCAGTTTGCCGACGTACGGGATGCACTCGTGGTCGGGGTTCACCGCACCCGCTTCGCCAAAAAGGCGCAGGAGGTCGAAGTGCAGGAACGCCCGCAACCCCAATGCCTCCCCCTTGAAGACGGCGTAGTCGTCACCGCCGAACACGTTCTGCTTGTCGTCGATGCACGCCAGCAGCGAGTTGAGGTTGGCTATGGTGTTGTAGATTTTGTTCCAAATGGGATCCACGTCGCTCAATTTCAGCGATTCCATGTAATACGAACTATTTTTGTGAAAATAATATCCTGCAAAGTTACCGTTATTTCCAAAAGTGTACGTGGCTCCCCCACCCATCAGTTCGAGCATGTACCAGGTCAAGTTTTTGCCGTACAGGTTATTGTCGGTCATGTTGCCATACACGCCGCTCATGGCATCGGCAAATCCCGCCTCGTCCTTGAAGAGGTCGTTGCGGTCCATTTCGGTGTTCGGCTCCACGTCCAGCCAGTCGTTGCACGAACAACAGAACAGGCTGCCGCCCAACACCGCCAATATCAGTTTTATCATATATTTGTTCATAATTCTTTTATTTAATCGTTCATCAGAATGTAGCATTCAGCGAGAGGGAAAAAGTCCGGGCAAACGGGTAGCTTGTCCCGCGTTCGATTTTCACTGTGGAGAGACGGGCAATTTCGTCGGCGTAGAAGGTGAGTTTCAACCGTTCCAGGCCGATTTTCTTCACGAACTTCATCCGGTAGAAATCATAACCGAAGTTCACCGAGGAGAAGTACAGTTCATTGTTTTTCTGTACGAAACGGGAAGTCGGCCGCGTTGTCTCGCCTGAATCGTTCGGATTCTGCCGCATCTCGATCAGTTTGTAAGGAGCATGGTCGCCGGGCTTCGTCCAGGTTTGCGCCACGCGCTTGTCGAGGTTGCCGAAACCGGTGACGTTCTCCACGCGTTCAATCAAGGTGGAGTTGTAGAGGTCGCCGCCTAATTTGTAGGAAGCTGTCATGCTCAGCGTGAAGCCTTTCCAACCGGCACTCAGTCCCACCGTACCACGCAATTTGGGATTGCTGTCGCCGATGACTACCTGGTCGTCGGAACTCCAGGTATAGGTCAGGTTGCCGTCTTTGTCTAGGAACATTTCCTTCCCGCTCATCGGGTCGATACCCAGAGAACGAACGCCCCAGATAGCGGTCATGGAACAGCCTTCGTAGTATTTCGTCGCCGGCCGGGTGGTCTGGGTCTTCCAGGCGGCAATCTCTTCGGCGGTCAAATTGCCTGAATTCGGCTTGCCGGCATTCAGTTTGTCGTCGGCATCGTCGTTGCTCTTCTTGAAGATGTCGTAGATTTTCTTGATGGTATTCTTATTGTGGTAAGCGGAAGCCGTCAGGGTCAACCAAGCCCGGTCTTTGTTGTTGCGCCAAGGGGTGATGCTCAGGGAGATTTCGTACCCCTTGTTTTCGATTTTACCCATATTCTCCTTATAGGTGTTGAAACCCGTAGAGGCGGGCAGCGTGATGTCCGTCAGCATGTTATCTGTGTTCTGGATGTAGTATTCCGCACGTGCGCTGATAACGTTGTTCCAGGCAATGTCGATTCCGAAGTTGTTGTCGTAGATTTTCTGCCATTTCAGCTTGGTGTTCGGGATACCTAAAATCGTGGTACCCAAACGACCGTCGTAGTACTGGTTGCCGTATTGGTATTTGGCGCGTGCCTGATAGGGATTGAAATTCTGGGTACCGGTGTATCCCAACGAATAGCGCAGTTTCAACATTGATATTTTCCAGTTTTTGGGGATAAAATGCTCTTTGTGGATGTTCCAGCCGGCACCAAGCGACCAGAAATTTCCCCAGTGGTTGTCCGAACCGTAGACGGAAGAACCCGAAGCGCGGAAAGAGGCGTCGAATAGGTAGCGGTCGTCAAACGAGTAGTTGAATGCACCGATAATACCAATTTCCCGTGTCTTGCTGTCACTTCCACCGGGACGGCTGTCGTGGAAATAAGAGGTTGCCATGGAAATGTCGTCCATGCTGTCGTTACCGAAACCTTCCGCTACCGTAGTGGTCGAACCGCTTTCGACGGTTTGCAGGTTCCACGTGCCATTGAAAAAAAGGAAGTGCCTGCCGAAAGACTGGTTGTAGTTCAACCCCGCCTGGGCGGAAAGCTTGTTGGAGTAACCGTCTGTTTTGGTATAGCGCCCTTTCCGGTCGCCGATCCCGTTGGCATCGTAGTCGATAAACATCGTATGCCCAGAAGGATAGAACACGTCGCTGCTCTCTTCGGTACGACTGTACGAAAATTGTGCCGTCAGGCGGAACTGTCCGTTGATGTGCCAGTCCATTTCGAAATTCTCCGTAAAAGCGGTGTATGCCGACCGGTTTTTGGTGTTGAGCGAAGCGTTGTACAGAGGGTTATACACCGGATAATAGTCGTTGGCACACTCCTGCCCCAACAGTTTTTTCAACTTGCCGTCGCTGTCGTACGGAGCGAAATAGGGCTCCAATCCGATGTATTCGCTGAACAACCCGTAGGGCGATTCGTTGGCAACGTTGCGCGAATAGTCCATTTGGTTCCGGAATATTATGTTCTTGTAAGTATAGGAAAGCGTGTTGTTGATGTTGAAGGTGCTGCGGTCCGAGCCTTTCATGACGCCCTTCACGTCGTTGTACGAAGCACTGAGGATGTAACGAATGCGTTCGTCGCCGCCTTCTAACGAGAGCGAATGTTTCTGTCCCACGCCAACCCGCAAGGGCTTGGCAAGCCAATAGGTATCCACCCCGCTGGCAATGGCGTCGTACACCGATTTGTAAAGATTGTCCGCCCCTTGCACACTGTTCATCGCCTGCCAGTTGTCATATTTGTGATGGGCGATTTCCCAGTCGAATTTCTCCTGCGCATTCATCAGGTTGTAGTCCTTCAGGTCGGGAGCCTGAATATTCACGTCGCCGTTATAGGTAATGCGCACCTCTCCGCTTTTTGGCCGGATGGTCTGGATAACCACGACGCCGTTACCGGCTTTGGAACCGTAGATGGCTTTGGCGGCCGCATCTTTCAGCAAGGTGATGCTCTCCACGCGGTTCATGTCGAGATCGAACACCTTTTCCAGCGTCGTTTCGAATCCGTCAAGAATGAACAGCGGCTGATTGGCGTTTCCTTCGTAATCCCCCTGAACGTTGAACGAGGTCTCTCCGCGCAATTGAATGTTGGGCAGGGAGTTCGGGTTGGAACCCATTTCCAGGTTTTCGGCAATCTGAAAAGAAGGATCCAATACACTAAGACTTTTCAGCAGGTTTTGGTTGCCCACCGCTTTTAACTCCTCCTGCTTGAACGTCGTGGACGACCCGGTGAAGCTCTCCGCCCGGCGGGTGAACATACCCGTAACCACCACCCCCTCAATCTCCGTGGCTGTCTCCTTCATCTGTACATCAACCACCGTGCGTCCCTCAATTGCGACTTCCCGGCTATCCATCCCGATAAAAGTAAAAATCAACGTGGCATCAGCCGGGATTCCCGCCAAAGAATATTTCCCATCTATATTCGTCGTCGTTCCCCGGTAAGTCCCTTTGATAACAATAGTTACCCCAACCAGAGGATCACCATTCTTGTCCGTAACCACACCCGACACGGTATGTCCCGCCACTTGCTTGTTCTCCACCTTACGCACAATCGCCACACTATTTCCCGTGATCTTGTACGTGTACTCCGTGTCCTTCAGCAACTCGTCCAACGCCTTTTCAATAGAAACGTTTTTCAACTGCAATGTCCTAGGCGCCATCTTATCAATCTGAGAATCCTCGAACATGAAATTCATACCGCTTTGCTTACGCAACTCGTAAATAATTTGCCGGACGGAAGTGTTTTTTAAATCGATCGTGATTCTCTTCTCCACCGCCTGACCGAAAGCCCCTGACGGGCTTACTGAAATCACCGCGATACACGTCAATAGTATCGACAGCATACGCAAAAACAAAGATTTATGCGTCCGTGTTAGTTTTTTCATAAAATTTCCCATAAATTTGTGTCTAGTATTTTTATTGAATTACTCCCTCATAACACACCTCTGACCTCGTGTAATGATGGATAAATTTTGAACCAGCGGGGATTTCGGATTGCTACAAAACGAAGATCCCCCTTTTATTTACAGCCTCTCTACCGGATCACGTACCTCCCTTCTTCTTTAGTGATTTTTACATTTATAGTTTGCTCGATAGTTGTCATAATTTCATCAATCGAGACACTTCTCTCAAAAAATGCCGTAATTGTACTGTTCTGTAACGTTTGGCCCTCCACGACAATCTCGATCCCGTACCAGCGGGAAAGCTCCGACACGATGTCTTGCAGACAGTCACGTTCAAACATAAACATACCTTCCGTCCACGCGATATACTTACTCACATCTACCCGTTCGGTACTTATGTCTCCATTTATATTATCCACTCGGCACAACTCGTTAGGACGCATCATCACGTTACACCCCCGGTATTCAACCCCGATACTTCCTTCCACCAATACTGCCGCAACCCGTTTTTCCGTGTAAGCCCTGACGTTAAATTTTGTCCCGTACACCTTTATTTCTGCATCATTCGCCCGAACAACAAACGGGACCTCACCATGCCGGACCTCAAAATAAGCCTCTCCCCGAACGGACACCGCCCGAACGGAATCCGAGAACCGGGAAGGAAACGACAATTCCGAATCCGAATTCAAGTACACGATCGTGCTATCCGGTAAAGCCAAACGGCTCGTGAACATTCTCGGCACCTTATACACGTTAAGAACGGAAGAAGTCTCATCCGTTGCCCGTGCTGCCACGTGAACCACATCAATCACTTTTTTATTCACCGCATATTCCGTCATGTCCATCTTCTCTCCGGAGGCAAATATCAACGTCGGCACACTATCTTTCACAACAGGTACGCTTGCTACCAGCAATTCCGATTCAGGCTGAACCACGCCTGCATATTTAAAAATTCCGAAACACAACAAAACCATCGCGGCAGATGTCGCCACGGAAATCGTCGTCCATCGAACCATCCTCACCCGCTTGTAACCACGTACCCGAGTTCTGAGGCGGACAAGATTACGCTCCTTCCGTTCCGGATCTATCGCTGCAATCTCTCCTGCCAACAGTTCGGCATCCGTTAATAGATTCCTCGCTTTCGGATGTTTTTCGAACCATTCACACATTTGCTCCACGTCTGCCGACTGGCCCGTCCCTGCATTTATTATATTTTGTGCGGTATGTAATTCCCGTTCTTCAGTACTCGTATTCTTCATATCTTTCCGATTGTTTCTGTACTATATATACTTGAACAACCCGATTTTCTACCGAGAACGTGTAAAAATTCTATAAAAAAGACAAAAACAAATCCAGCATATTTGAAGAAAGCCTTTTTTTCAAATCCTCCACCGCCTTATCCTTGCGCTTATAGACCGTACTAAGGGCTATTCCCAACCGTTCCGAAATCTCCGCGGGCGAATAACCCTCTATGTACATCCGCAATACCGCAGCATATTCTTCCGGCAAGACCTCAACAGCCTGACTCAGATAGGCGATAACCTCAGAGGTCACAACCTCCGACTCCATCTCTTCCTCGCTCAAGTGCTTGATATGCTGCACATAATTCTCCACGTGTCGCTGATGAGACCAATAACGTCTGTACGAATTTTTCACACTCAAATAAAGATAGGCCTTCAAATGCTCCAGCGATTCAAAAGAAATACGAGACTTTAAAACGTTCATAAAAACATCCTGCACGACATCATCGGGAACCACTTCCGTACCCACGTACAATTTTGAACTGAATCGATACAAAGCATCATATAGATGCAGAAAAATATATTCAAAAGCATGATTATCCCGTCGATTAAAATCATCGATAAGCACAGACGAATTCATATCATAATCAACAGCCATAGTCAGATGGATAAAATCACATATATTTCTCGCAAAAATAAGGATTAAAAAACAAAAATCAACTAGAGGCAAGTATTTCTATCCCAATCCTATTGTTATACTAGGGTTTACCTACCTCTCGATCGCTCCCCTCCCGTTTCTCCCCCGCCATACCCGTCGCCACATGGCGACGGGATAACGTTTTTGTCAGCGACTTGAAACGTCCGAGAGGTATCATAACCCTAGGAGAAGGCTGGCATTTCCTTATCTAAACCCTATCCCCGATTCTAACTTGTTGATCATTTTATTTATAGTTCATTTAGACCACGAAGCATTCATAGAGCATTCACCTTCGATAAACATGGTAATAACTGCCCCCTGCATATATCCGACTTATAGAATCGTATGAATTAAAAGACACGTAACTTATTATGCTGTAATCACAAAAGATAGCGTAAATAGAGGGGAAGGATATCATACCCAGAGCGATATTCTCAATGAAGTAGAGAATAAACCCAAATAAAGAAGTAATCTAACCCAAATAATCCCCCTTCCCCAGAGCTTATTCAGAGCTTACTCGTGGCTCACACAACACGCCATGCAGCAGCTCTGAATAAGTTTCGAGGAATCATCGAAAGAGTGGGATTATTACCTTCCCATTTCCCTTACTTCTCTTTTGGTTCTCCCTGATACCCAAAAATCACAAAATCCATTCACACACATCAGCCCTAGTTATCACACCCTTTAACTAAGGTAATAATCTCCTCCGTTCCTTTCACTACCCTTTCACTACCCTTTCATCGCCCTTTCATCGCCCTTTCTCAATAGACAAACAAGGCCCGGGCAAGAGGTTTGCAAACAGTATGGGAGATTATTACCTAGAAAATACGGTTACATTACCCGGGCAGAACGGTAGCCGTTTCAAGTCATTGTCACAAATAAAAAGGTCCCCTCCCGAAAAAGAAGGGGACACAACACCTGTTTCAGCAGAATCCGCCTACTAAACACCCACACGTTCCATTATCTGGTTTTATACGCAATACTCTTCACCTTGCACAGCCCCTCCCACTTCGAGCCTTTCTCCTCCTTGATCACAATATCATCCACGTCATCAACGATCGCATATTTCCTGATCTCACCACCCGTTGATGCCGGTTTCGACGGGTCATAAAGAGCTATATAAAAATAATCACTCGAAGTCTCTACCAAGATATCCGATAAAAACAAGGTAATCTCGTAACCATCAAACGTTTTCAACAGTTCACACTTCTTCCTCGCGAAATCGTAACCATACAATTTATTCCCCACGGTATAGTAAATCACGGACAACATATTACTTGCCCCGAAAAACTCCGCCTTATCCAAGTCGATCACGTTATCCATTTTTACCATTAACTGTTTTATTATACCGAAACTATAGGAAATCCGGTAACTATACAGATAAAAATCACCTCCATCCCTTAATATCGTGTAAGTCGAACCCGAACCTTTATGACAATTCAGTGTTGTCACATACTCGTATTCCGGTTTCCAAGAGAAAGGATCCCCCACCCGATCAGACATATCCGCACAGTAGCCAAGAGGAGTTCCATAACCACTTTGTTGATACACGAAACGCCCATCCCGCTTATTATACAACACAGTAGCATATCCCCGTTCTTTCACGCTATACCCGATTTTATCCCCCACCGGGAAGAGATCATAATCACCCTTGTAATGATTACTTGGGGATCCAAAGAAACAAGCCTGTTGTCCGGATAACTCCGTATAATACAAATTACCATCCACAAGGGCAGCCCGATAATATCCCATAATCTGTACAGCCTCGGTCATCACGCACTCTCCGGCAGCCGATACATCATAAAAAGACCATTTCAAATGGGCCCCCTCGATAGGCAACAGGGTTGAAGTACTAAGCCTGTAAGTACCCTTATCCGTTCCGACATGAATATAATTCAATGCAGCGGCAGGACGATAGGGAGGAACAAAAATGCAAGTCGGCTTACCCCATTCCTGCAAATCAACCTCTTGTAAAATATTCTTCAACAAAGTCGTGTCCTCTCCTCCCGTTGATACCATATCAAGCTGGGTTCGCCCGTCATCTCCTTCCCCCAACACAAGCCATCCCCGCGAAAACAAGGTTGACAATTGCAAACTTAAACTTGAAATCGTGGTTAATCCCGTGGACTTATCCTGAATTTTAAAATGAACAACATAGCTCTGGGAAGGCAAAGTAATCGGATAAACCAAATCCTTCTCTTTTCCCAGCGTATATTGTCCCCCAATAGTCGGATCGCCACCCACGGCCACCCATTCATACTCGTAATTATCGGGATCATGGTTAACTGTCGTTGAAATTTCAGGAAAGACTCGCAACGTATCCACGAAAGAATACATACGTAACATCGTGTCTCCAAAAAAGTCATGTTTCACGGTAATCTCGTTAATTGCGCGATAGGAATAATTTCCCTTGTCATCATAGCAACTTTCAAACAAGAAAATTCCCAATAATTCGATCAGAAAAATCTTATACATCATTCTCATAACATTTCATTTAAAAATAAATCATATCAGAGGCCCCATCGTCATCTCGAACTCGTTACCCGCGGCATCTTTATCCATCACCGTACGTCCTGCCGCTTTTTCCTCTTTCAGATAGCGATCAAAATTCTGGGCCAACGCTTTCGACCTGTTCTGGTTCATGGTCTTGTAATCTTCAAAATCCTGCATCGTTAAACCAAGTACCACGCATACCAGTTTAAATTTCGTGGGAGAAAAAGCACCCCAATAATTCGCGGTCCATTGCTTGGGCACAACCACTTGATCATTTATCCCGATCACGTGAACGAGCGGGTTAATTACTTTATCCGTTGAACCATATATGCTTCCGAAAGGAATCCACCTTTTCAACGGCAATTTAAAATCCGCGCTCTCCTCCAGCCGCACGGTCAAGTAAATCACCGTGTCAGGATTTTGCATTAATTTTTCCGTCCACACGATCCGACAAGGGACTTCCGCCTGTCTCTCCCCGGCTTTTACCACCTGGCTACTCTCAAACGGCTCGTAATCTTCCCCCGCCTTTGCCGTCGTGAGAGTATCTACCACCCGAATCATGAAATAACGGTCGTGATCAACCACGTCCCCGGTAATCCTCACCCGGATCGGTAACACGGTATCCTTGGCCGTGAACATTGCGAAAGGGATCAACGTGGTATCCACGTATTCATACTGTTCCGGGTCACCATACCCGGAGGCCGGAGGTTTCTGCATCATAAAATAAATACCGCTCTCCCCCTCGTATCCCATCATCTCTGTCTCGCAAGCGCACAACCACGTTGCCAGCCCAATGATCAATATTGCTATATATCTTCGTTTCATAATCTCATCCGTTTAATTCGTTATTCCACACCTCGTTTATCTTTCTCGTCTTGAGGCAAATCAAACAAATAAAAACTCTTTTCCATCGTGATCATGTTATTCAGATCTTTACTTGAAGGTATTTGCGTCCTATTCTGTCGTTTGTAAAACCAGAACAATTGTCCCTCTCCAATAAACTCCCTCCGAAATTCCGCCTCTACCAGATTCATCAACCCGAGTGCTTGGTTTGCCTTGGCAACACCCCGTGCCGCCCGTAATCGATTCAGGTGGTCAAACGCTTCCGTCTCGTCGTTGGAACATTCCGCCACGATCAGATACATCTCGGAAATCCGCATGACAGGCATGAGATACGTGTATCCCTGACTAACTTTATTATCCTCAGGCCCTTCCGTATCATCCACGGCCATATACTTCACGAAATGTTTCTTTTCATTCCCGTCCGGATCTTTCAAGGTCATCCATTGTTCCGTGTAACGCCAATCATTCATCCTCGTGTCCTCCTCGTACATATTCTCGATATTAGCATCTGTCGGACGTAGAATCACCTTCTCTCCCAACTTGTTAGCAAAAGTAGATTCGTACACGTCCGACCGTTTTAAATTATACACCCCGAACAAGATTTCCGTTTTATACACCCGGTCCCATTTCGAGAGAGTCGTGGCCGCCGCACGGGTGACAAAAGGAAACCAGTCATTATCCTCCTGCGTTTCCTTGATCACTTGCCGGGCATAGGCCAACGCGGTTTCCTTATCCCCCGTGTACAATGCCAACCGGGCGATATAGGCCTTTACCGCATAATAATTCAAACGCAGGGAGCGATACACCATATCATTGGGTAACCCCGGACCTTCATCTCCCCAAAGCGCTCCTTTTTCAATCACCGGATCATAATCCTTCAGCAACTCCTCTGCCGCCCTGAAATCATCCATAATCAACTTTGCCACTTCCGATGCTTTCAGTAAAGATCTTACTTTCAAATCAGAAGATTCCGAATAAGGCATACACTCCATTTCCGGATCAACAGAATAAATCGGTCCAAACACCCTGAAAATTTCAAAATGCAACAATCCCCGCAACGCCAAAGCTTCCCCTTTGAGGACATGATAATATTCATTATTCAGCACATCCTTTCTCCCGTCACACGCCTCTATAATCGTGTTCACGTTGACAAGCAACGTGTAAGCCTTCGACCATAACCCGGCCACCTGTCCTTTTTTAGCCGTTTGGTCAAAAGTAGATAACTTTTGCCACGTTTGTTCATCTTTATCACAATCATAGTATTGCGCAAGAATATCAAACGTCTTGTAAGACAACGTACCTCCATACAAGTTGGAACTCAGCAATTCAATATACACCCCGTTCAGAGCGGTCATAAACCCGGCTTGAGAAGAGAAAAGCGTGTTTTCCATAATCCGGTCTTCCGATCCCAAATCCAACCAACTGTCACAAGACACCACGGTGGAGACCAACACGATCATCGTGAGGCATTTCAACTTGTTCAATAATTTACTCGCAAATTTCATAATTTCGTCTTTTAGAATCGTAAACTCAATGAAAATGAAACAGTGCGGGCAAAAGGATAATCCGTTCCCCGTTCTTCCTTGAAAGAAGACAGCCGGAAAATATCATTCATATATGCCCTGAAAGTAACTCCTTCCGCCCCGATTTTCTTTATCCACGCGGCAGAAGATTCGTATCCCATGGAAATGGATTCACCGGAGAACGTGTTTTCCGTCCGCACGAAACGGGAAGACATCGGTGTCGGAGAAGTATCTTTTATCGACTTGAACTTTGCCTTATCTCCCGGTTGCTTCCAACGATCATGTAACGCCCGCTTATCCTGATTATAATAAATTTGCTCTTCCGATATATTCTCCACTTTCGAGTACAGGGCCGAGGCCATCACCTCTCCCCCCAAACGATACCGGAAATTTACCGAAGCGGAAAAACCTTTGTAGTAGAAGGAAGAACCGATAACTCCCTCCACGTCCGGACGGGAACACCCCACAACCACCTCGTCGGCCGTCGAATAGATAAAGGTCTGGGAACCATCTCTTTTTCTAAACATTTCCGCCCCGGTGGCCGGATCAATTCCCAACGAGGGTACAGCCCACATATCATCGGGACTGGCTCCTTCATAGTAACGAACCAAGCTCTGCGCGCTTCCCAATTCATTAAATTCGTTCAATTTATCACCAATATCCCGATACTCGGACTTGGACGTTCTAAAATTCACGTTCAACGTCCAACTCATATTCTGTTTCTGGATCACCGTCCCGAAAAAACTCCCGTTCCATCCCCAAGAAAGCTGCCGCCCGGCATTCGCATTAATGGAACCCACGCCCACAGACGGAGGCATCGGCACACTGATCAGAAGAGGATCGGTATCCTTGTAATAATAATCCAGCGTCACCCGGATTCGATTCCGCAACATGGATATATCCACCCCGATATTCTTATCCAACGTACGTTGCCAATCCAGATCCTTGTTACCAAACTGGTCTATAATCGCACTTGAACCGAACATATTTTGCAGTTCCACGTTATACTTGTAAATTTTCATCGCCTGATAAGCGTCAAAATTCTGATTTCCGGGGTTACCCACGGATGCCCTGATCTTGAAATTCGTGAAAAGCCCCAACGACTTCATAAACTCCTCGTTATGAAGATTCCAAGCCAATCCCACGGACCAAGTTGTCGAGAAACGTTTATTCGCCCCGAATTTAGACGTACCGTCCGAACGCACGTTGAAATCCATCAGGTAGCGATTCATAAAAGAATAGTTGACATTCATAAAAAAGCTGGTCGAACGGCTACGCTCCAAAGAGTAATTAGGCTTCTGTCCATCTGTAAAACCCGTGGAAAAAGCCGGATTCATATGCAGATCATCGTTAAAACCGACAACACTATAACCATCCCGCTTATTTTTATTCTCGCTAAAAGACCATCCTCCCACCACGTTCACTTGATGTTTTTCCACGAACAACTTACCGAAAGCAATATTCAAATCCCCGTTATAAGAGAATGCCTCCGAAGTTGAAGCCGAGAATGAACCCTGTTTCAACTTATCCGTTTCCAGATAATCAGGATGTTTGGGGGATTTGAATTGCTCATCCCGGCTCACGTTCTTGGTAAGCCCGACTCTCGCCGTCGCCCTCAAAAAAGAATACATCCTCCACTCGATCGAGAAATTATCACGCAAGGCGATCGAATTCCCGATATTCGTATTTTTTATTCCCCACGCGTATAACGGATTCTTTAATGATCCTTTGTTTTGTTCCGTCCCGGTATCCTCCAACCACATGGGAATATATCCGTTTTCCAGTCTCTTCCGATAATACGGGTTCGCTTTCGAAAATTCGGAAAAAGCCACGGGTTCCCGCTCCGTATGAGTAACATCCATGCTAAACTTATTGGCAAACAACAACTTTTCCCGACGATAAGTCAAATCAATGTTGGCACTGATGACATTCCGATCAGACCCTTGCATCACGCCATTGGAATTATTGTAACCGAATCCCAACCCGTAACGCATGGCATCGTCACCCCCGTCAATATAAACGTTGTGACTATGATTAAATACGGTACGGAGCGGTTCGTTCATCCAATAAGTATCAACACCCCGCTTCACCTCGGCTAGCCGCCGATTATATTTTTCAATATTACTTATATTCGTGTTACTCTCCAAATCCCCGTAAAGCCCGGTTAGGCGTTCAAACTCCAACTTCTCGGAAGCATTCATCAAATTATAGGCAGAAAGATCCGCAAATTGAATCCCGTAATTACCATTATAAGAAAGACGTAATTTCCCCGCTTCCGGTTGAACCGTCTCAACGACAATCACGCCGTTGGCCGCTTTTGACCCGTAAATAGCCGTGGAGGCAGCATCTTTCAAAATCGTCACGCTAGCCACCCGGTCCATGTTCAAATTAACAATCGTCTCCAGCGTCGTTTCGATACCGTCCAAAATAAACAATGGCTGATTCGGGTCATTATCAAATTCCGTCTTTAAACCAACCACACTCGTCTTTCCCCGGATTTCAATGTCCGGCATCCGGTTCGGATCCGATCCCCATTGTTTACTCTCCAGTACCAGCATGGAAGGATCCAAACTTTTCAAACTCTGGATAACGTTCTGGCTCCCGATCATTTTCAAGTCTTCCGTCGAGTAGGTAGCGAATGATCCCGTGAAACTTTCTTTATTACGGGAATAGATTCCGGTCACCACCACTTCTTGAATCGTCTCGGAATCCTCCTCCAAGGTAACGTTCAACGTCCTCGCATCCTTCACGGCTATTTCCCGTGTCTTCATCCCGATACACGTGAATGTCAGCACCACGCCATCCAGCGAGGGTAAGGCAAGCGCGAACTTCCCGTCCGCATCCGACGCCGTACCCAACGTGGTTCCCTTCAACACGACAGACACCCCCGGAATCGTGTTCCCGTCTTGATCCGACACGACTCCCCGGATAACCACTTCGCCCGGTTTCTGAGGAACGGTAGCCCGTTTTTTTATCACGACAGTTGAATTCTCGTAAATGTACTCGAATGGACTCCCCTGAAATACACGTTTCAAAACAGCATCCACCGTCACCCTTTGCATGGTCAGCGTCACGGGCGGCAAGGTGGCCACCTGCGCCTTGTCGTAAACAAAATTCAAACCCGCCTGTTCTTTAATCTGTCGGAAAACTTCCTGTACCCCCGCTTTACTCACCCGAACAGTCACTTTTTGTTGCTGGGCTCGACCAACAAAGGGCAACATCAGCAAAACCACGCACATCAGGCAAACGTGCCTCCATTGCAATTTTGTTTTTCCACGGGTACAATGGTCCCCAAAAACAAAATACTTCTTGCTTTTTTTCATAAATTTGTATTTTAAAATTAAACATTTACTAGATGCTTCCAACATCTAGTCCGAACCGGGAGTTGTTAGCGCAACACCCGGTTTTCATCGTGTTACATCCACGTATATTCTTTTGAATCTTGTTTGCAGTCCGCCTCTCGAACGACAATTTAGGCGTAAAACTTTCCACTCATAAGTTTTTTTCATAACTTTGATCGTTGATTAATTTGTAAAATTGATTAACAGGAGGAGTGAGTATTCTGTGTTTTCTAGGCTCGGGATACACTCCTTTTTTTCATCGAACTAATGTGGCGGCTCATCCATAGATTATCGCTATTTCAATTTTGCCCGATCCCCCAAGCAAAAATTATACAATAAAAAAAGCGAGGATCGTACATTCTATCCTATCTAGGGCATCGCCAAACGCCTCGGAGCAAATAGACAACAATCCACGCTAGCCAGCGTGAATTTACTGCCTAATCTTGCTCCTTAAATTGGCGATTTCTAGATAGCAATTAGAACAAATTCACAATATTTTAATGCAGACTCTTCCGCACTTTATTTTTCAACTCCTGCAAATATATGATATTATTTCATAAAATCAAACACTTTATTCCTTCGTAGCTATATTTACACCTATTTTTTATTCAACCGAGACAACTACCTGGATCTCATCCAATTTCCCTTGAAACTCCAAATTCTCTGGAATATTCACAATTTCAAGTCCGTATCCGTTTTCGATTTCATTTCCTTGACCTTCTCTTGATACAAATTCATTCGATTTACTTCATTCACCAACTCTTCGCAAGCTTTATCCGGCGTATATTCCTTTCCCGTTAAATCACAATAAATAAGTTCCCCGTCTCGATAAAAAAGGAAATAAGTCATGGCATAAAGCGTAAACATTTTATAATCTTTCGTATCCGCGTTCAATAATTTCCCCGGAAGCCAAGAAACCACTTTCTCCCAATCCTCAATCATGGATTCCATTTTCCACACGCCACCTTCTTTTATTGTTATCAGTAAAAAAGTTGTTCCATCCGTCCGTTTTCCCAATAGACACGCTTTATCTTGAGGTAGTGATAAACATTCCAAGATTTGTGCAGGAGATGGAGCGGCATAAAACTTCTGAACATCAAATTCATAATAAGGACATACCTCCACACTACACTTTTTAAGTTCCACTAACGTCTTATCCGGTTCATATTGCAACATCGAACGAGAAACTGTCGAGTATCTCTCTACTAACGCATCCAAGATTTGATTCACGTCTTCGGTCAGAGGAAGATTCACACCTTCACCAACTTTATCCGAATGACTATTTTTATTCTTATCCATGCAACTACATACCAAGAATAATATTATAACTAGATATTTACTCATATTTTTTGAAAACTTTGATTGTTGATTAACTTGTAAAATTGATTAACAGGAGAAGTGAGTATTCTGCGTTTTCTAGGCTCGGAATACACTCCTTTTCTCTTTACACATCAGTATGGTGGCTCATCCATAATTATTGTTATTTCATATTTTGCCCAATCCTCCAAGCAAAAATTATACAATAAAAAGTGAAGATTGTCTATGTCTATCTTACCTAAAGCCATTGCCAAACACCTCTACACAAATAAATAACAATCCACACTAGTTACCGAGCATCTGATGTCTTAGCAATTTTCAGATAAAGATTAGAGCTGACTCACTATATTTCCATACAAACTCTTCCGCATCTTATCTTTCTATCTCTACAAATATATGATATTATTTCACAGAATCAAACACTTCAATCCTTTGTAGCTATAATTTCGAAGATTTTATTTTACACAAATCCACTCCAAGAAACAGAACCTTTCTCAAAACACGCCCATATTTTATATTTTTCTTGAAAAATTCGGCATACATTTTTTGCAGAATTCAAAAAATGCACTACATTTGCATCCGCAATCAAGCAACACGGGCGCTTAGCTCAGCTGGTTCAGAGCATCTGGTTTACACCCAGAGGGTCGGGGGTTCGAATCCCTCAGCGCCCACAAGAGTCTCATAATGAGACTCTTTTTTTGTTTGAGGTTACTTTTTCCACTCCATGAAAATACACACTTTTTGAGACACTATCTGTCACATCCCAAAACAAACACCCTGTAAACGGGATGATTTATACCGTAATAAGGTATTTCATCTTGAAAATGTTCTATATCCATTTCTGTAAGAATGCTACATAATTCCTCCGATTTAGCTTTGTCGCTAGTAAAACCGATACAGTGCGTCCAAGCCCATTTGTCAGATTGTATTTGTATATAGGCGTATTCAATAATATCTTGTTCTGATGTGAAGGTTTTTATTATGTCCTTTTGTCCTCTTTCAGTATAATACCAGATAAAAGTTTCCCCGATTATTTCAATCCCGAATCCTTCATAGATAACGTTTCCGTTAATAGAATAAGAATTGAAGTTCGCGCAATTTGCTTTCATCCATTCTTCAAGTTCTTTTTCTGTCTTGGGTATATTTCCATTATCATTTTTCATAGGAATAATTTTATTTCTAAAGACTAAGATAATGCTTTTAAGTAGAATAACAAAGACTGAAGGATCATCCCTCAGTTTTTGTTATTCTACTTGTAAAGTTTAATCTTATTGCCTCATTTTAGAGGTTTTAGGCATATTCTGTTGTTTGTTCATGAGATTGGTATTTTCTTGATATTTTGTTTGTAATTTTAAGACTCTTGTGCTAGTGATGCGTTTCTTGTGGCTTGTGCATCGTAGAACTTAATACCCGTTGTAGTTCCCTCGAAATAGGCATCACGAACGGATTTATCTTTACACAAAACATTTGCCACGAAAATAACCCCGTTATCCTTCAATGAAGAGGCTCTCTAGAAGTGATCAGAGGATTTTTCTTCCGCCCACTCCTACCTCTATATCCCACCTATGCTCGTAAGTATACTCTTTGCAAAAAGCTGTCATAAATTGGCAACCATAATTATCTCATAAACATTTTATTCAAAAGAAGAGTTCGAGCAACTGTTTCTTCTTCACGGGTTTTGTCAAGAATGCGTTACATCCGGCTTCCATGGCACTCACTCGGTCTGAATCGAAAGCATTGGCCGTAAGCGCAATAATCGGGATTTCGGTATCGAATTCCCGAATTTTCCGGGTAGCTTCCAAACCGCCCATAATCGGCATTTTCAAATCCATCAACACGAAGTCGAAATTTCCGTTACGAACCGCATCAACAGCCTCCACACCATTCTCCGCTCGCATAAGATCATAATCCTTAAGCATATGAAGTAACAATGCATAATTACTATCATTGTCTTCGGCCACCAAGATCTTTTTTCTTCTAGTTTCAAATTCACCGGACTTATCACACGGTGGCAGAGAAGACAAATCCAGAGTACTGCTACCTCCGGACACGGATATCTCACACGGAACCCATCCCCAAAAGGTCGAACCGACACCCGGTTCAGATGTAAACCCGATTTCACCTCCTGCGGCCTCGATGATGGCTTTGGAAATCGCAAGTCCCAAGCCGGTCCCTTGTGTAAATTCGTTGAGCTTCTGGAAACGTCCGAAAACCTGACTATGCAACTTTTTCGGTATGCCGCATCCTGTATCTTCAACATAAAAACGGAATCCCCCGTTTTCAACAGAGAATCCCATCCGGATATACCCGGAACGAGTACATTTCATCGCATTAGTCAAGAAATTCATCCACACCTGCTTAAGGCGATCTCGATCCAGAAAAACCCAGTAATCTTGCAATAATTTGTCTTGCAATAATTTAACATCCATATTCGGTATTTTTTGCAACATCATCCTATAGAGTTCATCACATAACTGCGTGATACTGAATTTTACCCGCTTGCTTTCTAGTATACCCGACTCAATCTTCGATAAGTCTAGAATATCATTAATAAGCCGTAACAACAATTCATTGTTTGACTCAATCATACGCCCACACTCTGCCCTTTCGTCCGGATCATCGCTATCGATTAATAGCTCGGAAAATCCAACAATCGCATTCAGTGGCGTACGTATCTCGTGGCTCATATTGGCTAGAAAAGCAGATTTGAGCCGATCTGAAAGTTCTGCCCTCTCTTTCATCTCTTTCAGTTCCCGAGCCATCTTTTCCCATTTCGTGTTGTTGAAAGCGATACCTGTATAACGGACGATATTTCCCCTTTTGTCCCACTCGGATGGTAGCCCGGTCACTATCAGAGACTGCCATTCCTGATCCCATTTCGTCCGAGAACGATATTCTAAGGTAAACTCCCTGGCTTCACCTCGCAACATTGTTTCGATATTCTCACGTATCCGTTCCGTATCATCGGGATGTGCCGCATTCAAATAATCCTCCGGAGAAATGTTTTTTTCGGAACGAAAATCATTAACAGAATCATTAAATGCTCTATATTGTCCTGTCTTCACGTCAAAATCCCAATAGGACATCCCTACCGTTTTAAACGTCAGCTCCATCTTGTAATTCCGTTCTTTAAGTTCTTCATTCAACTGATGAAGTTTAGAGATGTTCTGTCTGAAACCCGTGAAACGGGAGATTTTACCGCATTCCTCTTCTTCAAAAGGCACTCCAGTGATATTACAATATTGCCATATTTCATCGTATTTTGTCTGCATACGACAGGTAAAATTAATATTACTTCTCTCACCCGAAAGCATCGTTTGCAGTGCATCATTGACCAAAGACCGATCCTCCGGATGTATGACTTCCAAGTACTCATTTATGGACACCGGTCGACCGGCAACATAGTCGTTGACGGGATCGTTATAGGATTCGAATTTTCGTGCCTTCACATCGAAATCCCAATGAACGATATCATTGACTTTCATGGCTAGTTCGCGTTTAGCTTGCAGATCCTGTGCCTGTTTCGCCATCCTGAATTTTTCAGTTATATCCAATTGAGTCCCAACAATCTGTAGTTTACCCCGGTGTTCCGTGGAAAGCCGCATCCGGCTTTCGTAATGACGAAGGTCTTCCCCATCAGACATACGAACTGTAATTTGCCCCTGTTGAATTTCCCGGTTAACCAACCGGGAAAAGAGTTTCATCAACGGTATCCTGTCATTAGGATGCAACATTTCCTGTAATTCATTTAAGGTCATCCCCTCCCGAACAATAGGTTCCCCAAACAAAGGGGAGAACACTTGCTTATGGATATCGTACACCCATGAAGACATACTTGCAGCCTCCATCGCCATCTCAAGGTTTTTCTTGGCCTCTTCAGTACGGTATTCTGCCTCTTTGGTAGAAGTCACGTCATTAGTCAACAACATATGTCCCGCAATTACTCCTTCTTTATTGCAAATGGGAACTATTTTCACTTCATAAATGATCGATTTTTTATTCCGAGTCTGAAAGTATTCTCGGTTCATTCGGTCAAAATCGTATTCAAATTCCAGTACAATCTCTTCTCCAGTTTTTATTTTCATTTCCAGTTGTTCATCGACATACGGACTGTCAAAAAGATTCACCGTACCTATTACTGTGCCCGGCTCGACACCATAAATTTGCTCGGCTCGTTTATTCAATCCACGCAAAATTCCCTGGGAATCATAAATTTCGACACCCATTGGAAGACGTGCAAACACCCCTTCCGAAAAGAAAATCTGTTTGCTTAGCAATGTAGACATATCCTTCTCAAATGATATTTTACCTGCATCACAGGTATTCTCTTTCGTTTCCTTCATGATAACATTTTGTTTTTATCGTATAACGTGAACCGTTCGCCGGTATTCCGAGGGAGACATACCCGTCTGCCTCCGGAAAAAGCGACTTAAAGAAGATTGTGTGGCAAATCCGATTTGCCGGACGATATCTTTTATATCCAAGTCAGCATTCCGCAACAAGGATTTAATTTCGACAACCACGTAATCTGCAATCATCTCACGTGCCCTCTGACCATTCACTTCTTGAATGACCTGTGTCAAATATATAGAAGAGATACACAATTGATCCGCATAAAAAGCTACATCCCGGTGCGTGCCACAATATTCCGAGACGAGCATGGCGAATTTGAAAGCAATTCTCTCTTTATGGGAATTGAGAAGGGGATAGTTTTCCGAAGAAGTTCTTTTTTGGAAGGCCACGTAATGATCCCAATAATAAATCCGCAATAAATGAAGAATGGTCTCGTTCCGGAAAACAGGATCGTCATTGTTTCCACGAAAATCGAGCGCCCGACAATACCCTAGAAACCTTTTGATATCATTGTCTCCGAGACGGGTATAAAAATTCTTCCGCATATAAAAGAAAAAAGCAGGAGTCAATTTTCCAAGACCACTCATAATATCCAAGAACATCACTTTGTCTACCTTAAAAAAGGTCATGGAAAAATCATCACTGATTTCACTAATAGAAACCAATTGTTGTGGTAAAATGGTGATTAACTCGCCTTCAGAAATCCGATAGCGAACTGAAAAAAGTTGTATAACGGCACTGCCTCCCGTACAAATTCCGTTAAAACCTTCTTTAAGGTAGGCCTCATGTTCATTTGCGGGAAGTAATGAAATATCCGTATGTATCTGAAAATTCTCCACTTATTTGCTATTTAGAGCCTTTATCCGATACAAAAGTACATTATTCCTATTTCATTCCGGATTTTCCCATAAAAAATGAACGCAATCCATAAGTTTGAGTATCAAAAACGACAATTCCCCCCCAAAGATTCGTGCTTTGCAATTCCTTCAACAAAATCGCTCGTCAAAATTTGTGGTTATTAAAATATTCCCGTAATTTTCGGATGGCTCCGTATTTCAATGTCTTGACCGTATTGATTGAAACATCAATTAATAATGCTATCTCTTTATTATCATACCCGGAGAGAACGAGACGCATAATGAGGGCTGCCTGAGGGGGAAGTTGATTAATACCATTGACCAGTATTTGGTTGGATTCCTCTTCAATTAAAATGTTTAGTATTTCAGGATCCTCGCTTTCATCTTGGGGAAGTTTAGCATAGCGTTCTTTCTCGTGTTTCACTTGACGAAGATGACTTATTGCCTCATTTCTGATCATGATGAAAAGGAAATCATCGATAGAATCAAGATTCATGTATTTCTCCCGCTTTTCCCAAAACTTGAAAAGTACATTTTGTGTGATGTCCTGGGCGGTGTCATTATCAACAAAACGCCTTGCCACCGCACATAAAGATGCGTAATGATTTCGAATAAATTTCTCTAAAGCTGAATAATCTTCCATGCACTATCAAGTGAGTTCCACTTACAAATATAGTATTAATTTCCTTAAAAAAAATTTACTAGTAACAAATATCCAGTCCCCGAACAAACATGGAACTCTCTCTCTTCCAGAATATATTATTCAATATGGCTCCGCATCTATTCAACTTTCTGGCCGTGGAGGACTAATGTAAGACGTAAATACAATCACCATCATCAAACGTACCGATCTCTTTGTTAACATCACAAAATAATCACCTATCAATCAATTATTTGAACCTACTACTATTCTTTTTTGAAAATAAAAATGGAATTCTATTCATCCCGTTTTCATGTCACGACGTCATTTATATAAACGAACAAAAAAATTATCATGGATTATTCAAAAGCAAGACAGTTGGCCGAGATTATCGTCAAGATTAGATTAAGGAATGTAACGTTTCAAGAACGAGCCACTCTAGCTGATTGGTTGGAAGAAAGCGAGAATAATCGTCAATTATACAAACGAATCGTACGCGGGCAGAGTATTGCTAAAAGACTGAAAGAAGAGGATCAAATCAATGAATCGGTTAATTTTGTACTTGTACGAGATGGTATCATCCGGCGTTTGGTGAGAAAACAACAAACAAGAAGATTCTTGAGGTTGGTGAGTGGGAGTATATCCGCCGCATGTCTGGTGGGAGCCGTGTTGTTTGTACTGAATAATAAACCGGACAAAGAAATCCGAAGAACCTCGGGAGAAGAAAATATAATCGTTGCTGCAAAGCCGGAAACAAATACCCGGGCAATGTTAATACTGGCAGACGGGGCTCAGATTGATTTGGTTCATGATCTCCCGGAAGTGGTGGAACAAAAGAGAGCGATTATCCGGGGAGAAAATGGTAAACTTTTGTATGAAGTAAAACGGGATTCTCTCTTAAACGATGAAACCGTGGAGGAAACTTTCAACCGAGTGGTTACTTACGTCGGTGGTGATTATTTTCTGACATTAAGTGACGGTACACGGGTATGGTTAAATGCAGACTCGGAACTGGAATTTCCGGTTAGTTTCGTGGGAAACGAACGGGTCGTGAAATTACAGGGAGAAGCTTATTTCGAGGTGCAACGAGATGTTAACAAGCCTTTTATTGTCGACGCAAATGGTTTGAGGACACGAGTATTAGGAACTTCCTTTAACGTGAAAGCTTACCGAGACGAGCAAAATGTTTTCACAACTTTGGTTAAGGGAAGTGTCGCGGTGGAAGTGCTGGATAATGGAAATGTACCCACTTCGAGAGTTGTGCTTGAACCGGGAATGCAAGCCATGTGGCATGAGGGAAGTAAGGCCATTTCGGTACAGCCGGTAAATGTCGCTAATATTGCCGCCTGGAAAGACGGTAAATTCATTTTCACAGAAGAGGATATAGAGGTGGTTTTAAGGACTTTGTCCCGCTGGTACGGGGTGAATTTCATTTGCAAAGACACGCAAATGGAAAAATATACGTTTAACGGTTTGATCAATAAAGACGAGAAGTTGGAGACCGTGTTGGAGAATTTGACATTGGCAGGAGGACCGATATTTAACGTCGTGGGTAAGAACGTGTATATAACGAAAAAATAAAACCGAAGCTGTTTGGGGCAGCTTCGGGAAAGCAACTTGCTAAAAAGCAAGTGAATCGTTTAATTAAATTATTTACAAATCTATGAAAAAAATGCGAAACCAGAAACGTTTTGTAGGCTTTTCCTATTGTTTTAAGCGACTATCCTTTACCGTTTGTATCGTAGGGATGTTGTCTTTCATGAATATGGAAGTTTACGGACAGGAAAAGACGAAACGAATCTCTCTTAAAGTAACAGATGTGTCTGTTTTGCAGGCACTACATGAAGTGAATCGTTTGTGTGATAACTTAGTCATGTTCCGCTCCGAAGAGATTATGAAGGAGAGGACCCGAATCACTCTGGACATGAAAAACAAACCCGTGCTAGAGGTCGTGAAAGAATGTTTGAAAGGAACGTCCCTAGGATGCGTGGAAAGAAACGGTAAGATTATTATCACGGTTGAGGGGGTAAAAACTTTGAAAATTACAGGACTCGTGACAGATGGTAAAATGCCACTTCCTGGAGTCACGGTACTGGTGAAGGGAGTACCCTTGGGAACCGTTACTACCACGAATGGAAAATATGTTTTGAGTCTACCAGCAATGGAAAAACTGACCTTGGTATTCTCCTTCGTGGGCATGGAAACCCAAGAGATCATGTACACGGGGAAAGACACGATAAACGTGGTCTTGCGGGAGGACGTGAAACAGATGAATGAAGTCGTGGTGACAGGTTACGGTAATATTTCCAAGGGGAATTACACGGGAGCAACCACCACGGTACGAGCCGAAGATATTCTGATGTCAGGGGCAACTTCCGTGGATCAAATGTTACAAGGCGTGGTGTCAGGAATGTTGGTGCGCAATACCACAGGACTAGTGGGGGCCACTCCAAAAGTACGGGTACGCGGAACTTCCACCTTGTTGGGTAGTCAAGAACCTGTGTGGGTGGTAGATGGCGTAATCCAACGGGACCCACAGCCATTCAACTCGGAAGATAACACAAAATTCTCCGTGGATGCTGATGACATCAAACAACTGGCGGGAAACGCAATTTCCTGGTTGAATCCGAATGATATTGAGAGCATCACGGTATTAAAAGATGCCTCGGCCACAGCTATCTATGGATCAAAAGCGGCAAACGGCGTGATCGTAATCACGACAAAGAAAGCGACTGCCGGAAAGTTACATGTAAACTATTCCGGTGATTTTTCTATCGGTCAACGCCCCCACTATGGTCTGTACGATTTGATGAATTCAGCAGAGCGAATGGATCTTTCACGGGATATTTACATGGAGCGTAGATGTTTTGGCGCAACAGACATCGTGTTACCGATCGGTTTTGAAGGACTGCTCAAGCGTTACTTGGACAAGAAAATCACGAAAGACGAGATGGAGGTGGAGTATCAGAAAATGTCTCGCCAGAACACAGACTGGTTCAAAATTCTATTCCGCAATTCATTCAATCACAACCATTCGTTGAGTATTAATGGAGGCTCGGAAAAAATTCAGAATCGAACCTCTTTCGGCTACAGTCGCCAATTGGGAGACGCAAAAGGAAATAATTTATCACAATTTACTGTAGCATCGAACACCACAGTCCGACTTTGGGAACAATTAACCGTGAACATGACGGTAAACGGCAGTATGCGTAAAGTGGACGGTTTTGCCTACGGGGTAGATCCTTTCTCGTATGCTTACAATACCTCCCGAGTGATCCCTTGTTATAACGAAGACGGCCCCCTTTTATATCATGAAAAATCCGGCCGTAATAGCGATGCCGTACAAGGTAAGACAACATACAATTATAATATTCTCAACGAGCAAGCACACACGGGAAGTGAGAATAATACACGTACGTGGGGAGCCACTTTCGATTTACGGTGGCTGTTATTCGGGGATCTGGAATACCAAGGAATGTTTTCCTACTCTTCCTCTTCTTCCGACTCGAAAAAGTATGCCACGGAACGTTCCTACTATATTTCAGAGATTCGGGGATACGAGTATGGTTCCGTGGCCCCCAACAGTGTAGAGACGATTTCTACCCCCTTACCAATGGGAGGTTTGCTAGAGACGGATTTGACAAACGTGTCGACCATCACAACCCGGAACGCACTGGTGTACAACAAGACGTTTAATCTTAAACACCGGATCACGTTGCAGGCAGGAATCGAGACCAACTCTTCCAAAACCAAAGGAGAATCCAACACACGCTGGGGATATATGCCCGACCGGGGAGAAACGTTTGCCATCCCGCCGACCGAGTATTATCAATATGGAGGCAGTCAATATTACAGGGATAATATTGATAAAGTTTCAGGAACTCATACCGTGGTAAATCGCATAGAAAACACGCTAAGCGAGTACGCAATGGCTGTTTACACTTATGATGATCGCTACGTGTTGAACCTAAGCGGACGTTTCGATGCATCCAATCGTTTCGGTCAAGATAAGAATAAACGTTTCCAACCAACCTGGTCGGCCGGGTTGAAATGGAGGGTTGTCAACGAACACTTTATCGGCAAACACTGGTGGTTGAACAACTTGGACCTTTATGGTTCCTACGGGTATCAAGGAAATACGGTAAATACGGTATCTCCGGAATTGATCGCTACTGACGTGTACGAATATTTATATAATTCTTACGGGTTGGAAATTGTTTCCTTGCCTTACCCGGATCTCGGCTGGGAAAAGACCAAGACTTGGAACGTGGGTATTGATGCCGCCTTCCTTGATGGTAGAGTAAATTTCAATTTCAACTGGTTTAAAAAGACCAGCGATGTACTCTCATCCAAAGGGGTTGCTTTGGAAAACGGAGTAGCCAACGGGATTATTTCCGGTTCCACGATGGAGAATTCCGGGTATGATTTCGTGATCAACGTGATACCAGTGAGGACAAAAAATTTCACGTGGCAACTGTCTTTGAATACATCACGAACCAAGAACAAAGTAACAAAAAACAGTCGGACAAATCTGCTGGACGATTACCTAGACGGTAATTGTATCGTTGACGGCGAGGCCTTCTCCACGTTCTATTCTTACGTGTTCGACCAACTGGAGCAAGAGTACGGCCGTCCCCGATTCAAATACATGGATTTAGAATCCGTGGAAGACATCAAGGATTTCATGGTAAACTCGGGTAAATTCACCCCGGATTTCTCGGGTGGATTGAACACCATGTTCAAGTATAAAAATATCACGCTCTATGCCCTGTTCGCAGTGCAATGGGGAGGACACAATCGTTTACCTAATCTCTACGAGGCTACAACAAGTAAAGACGGTTTGCCTCTTCCACATCAGAACGCATCCAAGAAATTGTTGAAGCGATGGAAAAAAGTAGGGGACAAAACGAATATTCCCTCACTTCCCAGTATAGGTAGTCGAACCGATATTATCTCTTTCCCGGAAAATACGGTTTTAGCAGCGAATTACAGATCAGGTGAAAATTCCTACGTGATGTATAATCAATCTGATGCACGGGTTGCTAACACAGACTTTATCCGCTGCCGTTCTCTATCGTTAGCCTACAATTTTGGCGAGAAGGCGTTGAATTCGATAGGATTAAGTCATTTACAATTGAAGTTAAGCATGACGAATCCCTTCATGTGGGTATCCGATAAAAAATGGGACGGGCTGGACCCGGAAACGGGCAACTGGCCGACCCGCCGGGTGACTTCGTTCTTCGTGCAAGTGATGTTCTAATAATTAACGAATAAAGAGATAAAGAGATGAGAAAGTATAGAAATATATATATCGTGCTGAACTTGATCTTCTCGCTGATGCTGGGGGCTTGTTCGGATTTTCTGGAAGAGTCCTCGCAGGACGAGACCATCCCAACCACCACGACAGATTACAGCGAACTGCTAATGATGTATATGTACAAAACATCCAAGTATAATTATAACGTGCTTTACTATCTGGATAATGATTTGAAGGTTAACGAAAGTAAATTACCGACAGGAGATTACATTTGGGGGCCGGCAGCCCTAATCCGCACCTTTACCTGGCAGCCGGATATGTGGGAACTGGAGAATGGAGCCTCCCCGGATGACGGCTACGAGTATACCTACACACAGATCATGGGGATCAACGCTGTTTTGGACGGCGTGGGGGATGCAGTCGGAACACAACGGGATCGAGATCTGATTCGGGCAGAAGCATTGGGCTTACGTGCTTTCGGTTATTTCCGGATCGTGAATATGTTCGGGGAACCTTATAATTACAACAAAAAAGCCTTAGGCGTACCTTTAAAATTGACAGCCGCCCTAGTAGAAAATGGGATCGCCCGGAGTACAGTGGAAGAGGTGTATAACCAGATTGTAGCCGACCTGGAAGAAGCGTCCAAATTGTTTGCAAAACACCCGAAGACAAGAGGCAACTACCGGCTGAACGGGACAACAGTCGACATTCTACTGGCCCGGGCTTACCTCTACATGGAGGAATACGACAAAGCTATCACGGCAGCCACACAAGCCATTGAATCTGCCGAGGGACTAAGCGACTACACGAAGATGAGCCACGGGGAAAAAGAATTCAGCTTGGCTAGATACGATCTCTCCGAGGTGGAGTGGCTGTACGGGAGGACTTACATTGATCCGTCCTTGTGTCCGACGGGGGAACTACTGACCGGATTTACGGCAGGCGATAAACGTCGAGACTTTTGGTTCCCGATTGATGCGACCTGGGTACACAAACAACTCTGTCCGGGAGAACTCGGCAATAATAGCGGTGCAAATACCCCGGGAAATGCCATCCGAATTTCGGAAGCATACCTAACGAGAGCAGAGGCCAGAATGCTATCGACCACAAACAAGGATGAGAGTGGGGCTTTGGCTGACTTGAACGAGTTACGTCGCCATCGTATCGTGGGTTACACGGACGAAACAAGCACGACGGGTTTATTGGAGAAAATCCGTCAGGAACGCCGCTTGGAATTGTGCTATGAGTTTCACCGCTGGTTCGACCTGCGCCGCTACGGGATGCCATCCATCAGCCGGGAGTTTAAACAACGACAACAAGACCAATACAGGATCTATACCTTGAAGGAGAAGGACCCAATGTACACTTTGCCTTTCCCGTTGGATATTGTCAACAAAAACATTCAGTTGGTACAAAATGCTTCCGCTAAGGCTCCGGAAAGAGAAGGCGTACTTAAATAACCGTTTAATCATGTAATAGAGATGAAAAAAATAAATTTATATTTGATTACCTTATGTCTGTTCGGATGCGTGGCTTGCACGGACGAGGATAAGGTGGGCAACGTGGGAACGTTACCACAGGATTACGTGTTACCGCAAGGGGAATCCCCGGCAGATGACCGGATCGTGGAGTATTACAACTCATATAAGAGTTATATCCTGTATGAATACACTCAACCAGATTTTATATACGGCCTATCACAAACCAACAACAGCTACATTTATGAAAAAGTTGATCCTTTATGCATGGATGTTGTATTGGATTTTTTGGAAGATATTTGGTTCGACCTCTATCTTACGGAGTTTCACGCAAAGTATATGCCTTATAAAATCATGGTGGCTAAATCCATGGAAACGACTTATGGCACACGGGCGTACGCAACCATGGGAAACGATGGCCAATCATTTTACGTGAATGATTGCTCGGAGGAATTGAAAAATTTGTCCTCAGAAGAGAAACGAGCCAAAAAGAACGAGTTGCAATTGTGCTTGTGGAATTACTGGCGCACCAAGGGAACTTTAGAGTTCCCGGAGGAATTTTACAAGGTGAGCGACTACACGCGGGCCGCCAAAGATTATGATCCCGAGAATCCGGATGATCCGGATTTTGCCTTGGCACGAGGTTTTATGCCAATGTGGTTCGCTTATCAAAATAAATACATCTTTGATTGGTGTTTGTATGTAAATTATCAAACCAAACTAGTAGATTCAGAGCAAGACTTGCAACATTTTATGTATGCCATGATCACCCGTACCGCAAGTGAATGGGGTGATTATCTCACGAAATACCCTTTACTAAAGCGTAAATATGACATATTACACAGCTGGTTTTTAACCAAATACAAAGTGGATTTAAAGAAAATAGGAGAAATCATGTACAATTAAAAAAATGGGGGTTCTACTCTCGGAATCCCCTTCCAACCAAGATTTGACAAGTGGTGGCTTAACAACACAAAAGAGCCACCTCAAGGGGGGTATTATGCCCAAGAAAAAGAGTTTGAATTGGAAGTATTATTAAATAAATCATTGTAACAAGTTAATTTAAGAATTTATGGAAGAGTCGATCTTAAAAGTAGAGAGACTGTCTCATCGCTATAGCGTTCAATGGGCGGTGCGGGACATCAGTTTAGAAATTAGTAAAAACGGCATTTACGGCCTATTAGGTTCCAACGGGGCCGGCAAGTCAACGATGATGAATATCATCTGCGGTGTTCTCAAGCAAACAGAAGGAAGCGTCCATATCAAAGGGATCAATATGCGGGAGAACCCGGTAGCAGCCAAACGCCATATCGGCTTTCTGCCACAGCAACCACCACTGCAAATGGACTTGACAGTGGAAGAGTATTTGGAGTATTGTTCCTTCATGCGGGACGTCCCCTCTAAAGAGGTAAACAAGGCTATTGATAAAGCTCTCGATCGCTGCGGTATCTCTCATTTTCGTAAACGAGTGATTCACAACCTTTCCGGTGGATACCAACAACGAGTGGGTATAGCCCAAGCCATCATTCATGAACCCGCCATAGTCGTGCTGGACGAGCCGACGAATGGTCTGGATCCCAACCAAATCGTAGAGGTACGCCACTTAATCAAGGATATTGCCCAAGATCGTACAGTAATCCTTTCCACCCATATTTTACCGGAAGTGCAGGCCACATGTGAATACATTCGTATGATCGAGCAGGGAACACTGGTATTCTCCGGTAGCGTGGACGAGTTTGATAATTATATCGTCCCTAGTACCGTGGAAGTATCACTGATCGCCCGCCCACCAGTGGAAGATTTACGATCCGGAATCCCGGGTGTACTTCAAGTGGAAGAATTAGGAGGAACAAGGTACCGCCTTCACTTTACCGATGCACAGGAGGCATTGGAAAGGGTAGCCGAGGTGAGCGCAACCCGTGGCTGGCGGTTAAATGAATTGAACATGGAGAAAAGTTCGCTGGATGCCATATTTGCAGAGTTATCAAAAAAATAACGTAATCCATAAAGAAAAAGATAGAAATGAAAAAGATTTTCAAGATAGCAAAAATGGAGCTGCAAACGCTCTTTTATTCACCAATAGCATGGTTGATTCTTGTGATTTTTGCCTTCCAGACGGTAACAAATTTCATGGGGAATATAGAATCGTATGTACAATCCCAAGAACTGGGTTACCCGGTATCATCGATCACGACCAGATTGTTTGCCAGTCCTTGGGGTGGATTATTCACGACTGTACAAGGTTACCTCTACCTTTACATCCCGCTTTTAACCATGGGGTTGATGAGCCGGGAATTAAGTAGTGGTTCAATCAAGTTGTTGTACTCATCACCCGTGACAAATTGGCAAATTATCCTTGGGAAATATCTCTCGATGATGATCTACGGGTTGGCACTAATTTTTGTATTACTGGTCATCGCATTGTTCGGCTCTTTCACAATTAAAGATTTCGATTTTCCAATGGTTTTGTCCGGTTTGTTGGGTCTCTACTTTTTGATTTGCGCTTATGCCGCAGTAGGTCTATTTATGTCGAGTTTGACGTCATACCAAGTGGTAGCAGCTATCATGACTCTGGTTGTACTCGGTTTATTGAGTTACGTGAAAAATTTGTGGCAGGAATTCGAGTTAGTACGAGAAATCACCTACTGGCTTTCCATCTCGGGACGTTCCGGGGAATTTATTCGCGGTTTGATTTGCAGCGAAGATGTGATTTATTTCATCACGGTATCAGCCTTGTTCTTAGTTTTAACGGTAATCCGCTTACAAGCAAACCGCCAGAAAGCGCCTTGGACAATGACGATCGGAAAGTACGCAAGTGTATTGTTGATCGCCAGCGTAATCGGATATTTCTCTTCCCGCCCGGCATTGATGACCTATTATGATGCCACGGCAACGAAATCAAACACGCTGACGGAGAATAGTCAAGACGTGGTGGCGAAGATGAAAGGCGGTTTAACAATCACGACATACGTGAATGCTTTGGATTTAAACGACTTGTGGACGGCCATGCCTGCACAGGTAAAGCAGGATCAAGAACGGTTCCGCCAATACGTGCGCTTTAAACCGGAAATCAAGATGAAATACGTGTACTATTACGACACGGTCATTGACCCTCGACAAGATGAGCGATGGCCGGATAAAAACACGCAAGAACGGTTCCAAGAGATTGTGAAAGGTTATCATTTGGACTCCACGATGTTCCTCGCACCGACAACCATCCGCAAGCAGATTGATTTGTGGCCGGAAGGCAACAGGTTCGTGCGTTTACTGGAACGGGAAAGTGGGGAAAAGACATTCCTGCGTGTATATAACGATATGTATCATCATCCATTCGAAACAGAGATCACGGCCGCTTTCAAACGTTTAGTGATGGAATTACCGAAAGTCGGATTCTTGACAGGCCACGGCGAACGGGACGTGAAAAAAATCGGCGACCGAGATTACAATACTTTCACTTGGGACAAACCCTTCCGTAACTCCTTGTTGAATCAAGGCTTCGATGTAGAGGAAGTAAACCTGAATAGCCCGATCCCGAAAGACATTAATATCTTGGTGATCGCCGAGATGAGAAGCGAACTACTCCCTACTCAAAAAACGAATCTAGATCAATATATCGCTCGCGGTGGTAATTTAATGATTTTAAGCGAACCCAAACGCAAGGAATATATGGACCCACTATTGGCCGAGTTTGGCGTAAAATTGGTACCCGGGCAATTGGTGAGCATCTCGGAAGATCACGCACCCGACCTAGTGGTAGTAAAACCGACGAAAGAGGGACAAGAATTGATTTACCACTTCGATCAGATGGCTAAATTGGAGTATGTAGTGGTAAATCCCGGAGTGTCCGGTTTGGAATTTAACCCAGAGAAAGGATACAAGGCAATACCGCTATTCGAGACCGACTCGCTGGTGTGGAACGAAATGCAAACCACCGATTTCGTAGACGACACGGCCCGCTTGAATCCGGACCTAGGGGAAGTGCAACAACGTTATAACACGACCTTGGCTCTAACTCGCAAGGTGAACGGAAGGACACAAAAAGTAATGGTATTTGGAGATGCAGATTGTATCAGTAACGGTGAATTGAGTTCCGGCCACAAGGGAATCCGGGCCAGCAACTTCACATTAATCCCGGGTAGTTTCTTCTGGTTGTCCGACGAAGAAGTACCTATTGACGTGCGCCGTCCAACCCCTCCTGATGACTTAGTTTATCTCAGCGAAAAAGAGGCCTCCACGTGGACAATTATTCTGCGATGGATCATCCCAGCGTTAATGATTATTTTAGCTCTCGTGATCTGGTTGCGTCGACGAGGGAGATAACGGAAGTAAAGTAAGGTTTTAGATCAAATGGCGTGTGAAGCAGAATTCAATTTTAGCGACACACGCCAAATTTGAAATGCTTGTAAACTTCCCAAGAAGGAGGTCTGCTAAAATATTACAAAGTAAGTAGATCCATTGAAATAATATTCAAATAAGTATTCTTCTCCGACATACTTGAGGTGAACCCACGCTTCATCTTCGCTCATGAGCGAAGATGTACCGAAATTGTACCGAGAGTGAAGCGAGAGTGTCCCCTATTTTCATCGAAATTACAACAGATGTTGACCGCATGATGTTACAATTTCCTGCCATGAAATAAAAACTATTCATAATTTCACGTTTATAGCATCTGTGTCGCTTTATCTACGGTAACTTCAAATACCCTAGTAAGAAAGGGAAATTTCTTTTTCATATATTCATATTCATCACCAGAACTGATATATCGAGCCGTTCCCGTGACAATAAAACCTGTTCCCTGATAATCCTTATAGCCTAAAACTTCTCTACTACCTAATGCCAGTTTTATTTTGTTATTCACATTAACATTCTTTTCAGTCTTCCTAAAACCGTGGGCTGGGATGAGAAGGCGTTCGTCGTCTGTAACCACGATATAAGAATTCCATGTATTAACAATATGAGGTTCAACACCCCATGACATAACAGTTACAACACCTTCATGTTTTAATACATCGAAGAATTTTTCGGGTAATCTTTTGTTTTCGTTCATATTTTTTTCAACTTGATTATTTTGTCTGGATATATTTACTTATTGTAATATGTACGTATCAAAAGACTTTTTGTTACTTTGCCCATGTAAAATTTAACTTCGTCGTTCAAGATAGGATTCCTCCTATTCTCCCCAAGTCGACATCAATCCGGTATCTTCACTTTCTTTGGTTCTTCATGCTGAAACCGCTCAAATTCCCGCAATACTAATACCATATCATTAACGAATTCATCACTACATCCCTTTTCAATCGCAGTCTGCAAGTACGTCTTTAATGTCGCTATCGCACACACGTCTTTTCCCGTCAAAACAAATGCCGGAACATCCTCCGTTAAGCATTTATGCAGAACTTGATGTTGATCTTTCATTTTATTTCAATTTATTATTTACTATATGCGAAGATACGACATCTTTAAGTTGTTATCGCCATCCGACACCACAAAAACAGTATTTTATAAAACATCATTATTCTTTTCCCCGTAGAAAAGCAATAAAACATAAAGTATTATGAAACACATCACTACACTCATCGCATTAGCCCTAGTGCTAGGCTCACTAGCGCCTCTTACCGCTCAAAACAAAATGACGGCAAAGGAAAAACGTACGCAAACCAGACAAGAGCGTAAAATCGCTCAACAAAAAGTAAAAGAAGAATTGTACCAAGACGCTGTTCGTGCTTTAGAAAACAACACGTTCGTACTAGAGGCCAATCGACTGATCTTCAAGCGAGGTAGATCGGCAAATGTCAGTTCAATCAAAAATTTCATTTCCATGGCAAACAAAAAAGCCACGGTGCAAGTAAGTTTTGACACCCCTCGCCCACTTCAAAACGGGTTGGGTGGTTTTACCGTAGAAGGCAATGTTTCAGACATCCGGATGAAAAAGGATAAAAAAGGAAGTATCATTTATAGCTTTCTCGTCCAAGGAGTCAGCATTTCCGCACAAGTCAGCCTTACTCTTCACCGGGGTTCAAATAATGTATCGGCAAACATCTCACCTTCATTCCACTCCAATACACTCACCATGACCGGAGAATTAGTGACACAAGAAAAAGCTCGTGTCTTTGAAGGATTTAAACGTTAAATCTACATCTGATTACTTTTAAAAGACAATATTTTTCGAAAATCACAAAGACCCTTTTCCGATTCTAAGTAAAGAACCAAGAAAAGGGTTTCTTTTATAAAGACAAAATAAATAATAAAAATCTCACTTACTGTTTTTTTGTGTAAAGTACTAAAAAAAGAAATTTATTAATATACATTTGCAGAAGGAATTCCGGTCGAAACGAGAAAAAAGCTTTAACTCATGGAGAAAAGTGAAAAAGAAATAATAGAACGCTTGAATGCAAAAGATAAACAAGCATTCGAATACGTCTTTATCCAATTTTACAACTCATTGTGTTATTTTGCAGACAAATATGTCTGCGATAAAGAAGCAGCTCAAGATATTGTTCAGGAAGTCTTTACCTGGTTTTATGAAAAAAGGAACTCTTTTGACAGTTTACTAGCTGTTAAATCCTATCTTTACGGAAGCGTGTATAACAAAGCAATAAATTTTTTGAAGACCAACCGGAACCAAGCTGCAATTCGGGAAAAGATGAAAAACTTTCTTTCCGAGGAAGATAACAGTTATGAAGAATTTCAGATTGAAACAGAGGTATTCGAGGAAATATTTCAAGCTATTGAAGAACTTCCAACCGAATGTAAGCGCATCTTCAAAATGAGTTACATTGAAGGGAAAAGTACGAAATCAATTATGGAAACTCTAGAGATCGCTGAATCCACGATAAAGACACAACGCCAAAGAGCAAAGAAAATACTGAAAGACAGGCTAAAACACCTTTACCCTCTGGCTGTCGCAATTTTTTCTATAAATTAATTCATTTTTTTGTCATCCTTTTTCCTTTTCATTTGCTTTATAAGAAAAAGAAAAAATGAAATTAGCCGAAAGAAAAAAGATAGCGCACCTGATGTTTCTCTCTCTCTTTGACTTGATAGACGAAGAGAAGCGGTCGGAATTAAATAAATGGTTGAAAAAAAGAAAAGAAAATCAAACACTTTTTCAACACCTAGAAGATCCTGCTTATCAATCACAACATTTTTCAAGATACACACAATTCAACGCTATTGAAGGATGGGAAAAAGTAGAACCTCGGTTAAAATCAAAATCCAATAACCGATTCTATCGTTTATTACCTTATGCTGCAATCTTAATTCTATGCATCGGAATTATTACCTTTTTACGCATAAATTCCCCTCAAACGAACATTCCCGTATCCCTGCATAAAAACATATCGAACCCTACAGTCCGCTTGGTAATGGAAGACGGAAATACGCTGGAATTAAACACGACAGATTCCTCTCAAAGACTTGAACACGAGGATTTCAAGAGCGATGGAAAACAACTTGTTTACAAACATACAGAATCCTCCGGCTCTCCACGTTTCCATTTACTACAAGTGCCCAGAGGTGGAGAATATGCTCTGGTATTGGCAGACGGAACACGAGTATGGTTAAATGCGGAAACTGAATTAAGTTATCCCAGTTATTTTTCAGGAAAAGACCGAAGAGTCAAGCTAAAAGGAGAGGCTTATTTTGAAGTCACCGCAGACACTTCCATGCCTTTCATTGTTGAAACAGAACATTTACAAATCAACGTTTTAGGGACCTCATTCAACATTTCAGCTTATCCCGACGAATCGCACCATGCAACACTCGCCAAAGGAAAGATCAAAGCAATATATGAAGAGAAACAAGTGATATTATCCCCCGGAGAACAAGCCTTATTAACAGATTCAGGCATGATCGTACATGCGGTCGATATCGCCACTTATACAAGTTGGAAAGAAAGAAGGTTCGTATTCAAGAATAAACCCTTACAAGAAGTTGCCCGGGATTTGGAACGCTGGTATAATGTTCGCCTCACTATTCGTCAGGATGCTCAACCAATACGTTTAACAGCAAATTTACCCAAATACGAAAATATAGAGAAAATATTACATATCATCGAAAATATTGCCCGTGTAAAATGTGAAACAAATGATCAAGAAATTATTATAAAACCAGAATGAAAAACAGGAAAGTATTAGCACTACTTCCCTGTAAGTAATCAATTAATTCCCTATTGGCGTAGGGTCATATTATTAATTCAAACACAAAGTTATGAAAAAGAATCAAGAATTTGATGTTGGAAGAAGTTCCAGCATGATAAAAAAGATTTGCGTGATGATGAAATTAGTCGTATGCTTACTGACATTGGGCTTCTCAACCGTAATGGGCAGTACCAATGCACAAGTGAAATTAAGTTTGTCGCTGACAAACGCAACACTACCGGAAATATTCGAAGAGATTTCCCGACAAACTGGTTATCACTTTGCATATAGTGATAACCTGCTGGAAAAACAAAAACGAATAACGATCTTTTTTAATCAAACTGATCTGGATGTTGTTTTACAAACTTGTTTAAAAGAAACAGGATTAGGCTACCGTGTAGAAGACAAGATCGTCATGATCTCGTCCAAATTCGCCTTACCTCAGGAACAGGATACCAAACGGGAAATCCGAGGTATGGTACGGGACAAGGAAGGTCTACCTCTTCCGGGAGTGACCGTTTTAATTAAAGGTACCACTCAAGGCGTAGCCACACACCACGATGGAACTTTTGGTTTTATGCTCCCCCAAAAAGGAAAAACGACACTGGTATTTTCATTTGTCGGTATGCAAACACAAGAAGTTGTTGTTGACGAAAAAGACAAATTAATAGAAATTACACTAGAAGCCGCCTCCGAGGATCTTCAAGAAGTAGTGGTCACTGGATATTCATCCTTACCCAAAGAACGCGCGACAGGATCTATCAACGTTATTTCAAAAAAGCAATTGGACAAACCTACAACAAACTTTGCTTCAAGGTTAATCGGAACAACTGCGGGATTGGCATCTACTCTTGATTCGGAGGGGAACCCAACTTTTGAAATACGAGGACAAACGTCCCTATACGCAAACGCACAACCCCTGCTTGTCGTTGACGGCTTTCCCGTGGAAGGTGGTTTTAACAGTATCAATCCGAATGATGTTGAAAGCGTTACGATACTAAAAGATGCTGCTGCCGCCTCTATTTGGGGAGCCAGAGCCGCCAACGGGGTTATCGTAGTGACCACAAAAAAAGCCGAAGCTGGTAATCGGTTGAAAGTAGAACTAAGTGGCTTCGTAAAATTCAGCCCAAAATTGGATCTCAATTACGTTAATCCTTTGGCTAGTTCTTCCGAAACAATAGATTACGAGCAAATGGCTTTTGACCGTTGGAGTACCACCCAGAATAACGGTAATCTGCAACGAGATTATTACATGGCTTATTCTCAAGGGTTAACAGCATTAAATGAATACCGTCTGGGGAATATCACAGAAATTGAGAAAAACGATATTTTAAATGCCCTCCGCAAGAATGACAATCGTGGCCAAATCAAGCATCATATGCTGGTCGTACCTCTAAGCCAACAATATAACCTTACCGTATCAAGCGCTTCACAACGTAGTAGCAATATATTCTCTTTTATGTTCTCTGACCATCAATCCCAATTCAAAAATACGGATTCACAAGAATATATGCTAAACTACCGAAATTTTGCCAAGATCACGAAATGGATGGACTTCTCCCTTTCCGGAATGTTACATTATAGCAAAGACAATAATAACGGTTGCTCATTAGCCACGATCCAAGCTCTTTCTCCCTATGATATGCTGATAGACGAAAACGGAGATTATCTGAATGTTATTAACGATTATTACCAACCTATCATTGAGAACCAAGTCCCTGTTGAAAAATTCCCTTATTCAGACTGGAGTTATAACCCTCTTTCAGAAATGGATAACCGTGATCTTACCACGCAAAAACTAAATATTCGTTTGCAGGCAGGAATTACCTTGCAATTATTGAAAGGACTTTCTTATGATGCGAAAGTACAGTATGAAATTTTACAAGACGAAAGCCGAAATCTATACAAAGAAGGTTCATATTACGTCAGGAATCTTGTGAACACATCATCGACATGGAATAAGACCGACGGAACCGTCACCCCGAACCTGATGAAAGGAGATATACTCGAAGAGCGTCAAGTCCGGACAACCGGGTATAATTTCCGTAATCAACTGAATTTTAGTAGAAGATTCGACAAACATGAAATCGATGCTATCGCCGGAACAGAGATAAGCAATACAATTATCAAAGGAACTGCCTCCCCGACTGTTTATGGGTATAATGATGATCGGTTAACAGTAGGAACATTCCCCAACGGGACAACCGTGAAGGACTGGATGGGCTATAACAAAACATTTTACTACACGCCCAGTTATTCTTATCTGACTAGCCGATACTTCTCTCTATATGGCAATGTCGCATACACATTCGATAGCAAGTACACGTTATCGGGTAGCGTCCGCACGGATGCCTCGAACTTAATCACAGACGATCCCAAATACCGTTATTCGCCATTCTGGTCAATAGGACTCCGCTGGCAACTCTATCGGGAAAAATTCATGACAAGTATCGAGTGGTTGGATCGCCTAACTTTACGTGTAACCTATGGTTATAACGGTAACGTAGATAATAGTACTTCTTTTAGACCCTTGATTTCACTACAATCTACCCCGGACCTTTACACGAACGAGAACGTAGCCACTATCGCCAGTTTCGGTAATCCGACTCTCCGTTGGGAGAAAGTAGGGACTCTCAATATCGGATTTGATTATTCCATATTTGCTGGGAAACTACTCGGGAAACTGGATTATTACCGGAAAGACGGGAAAGACTTACTAGCTAAAATTTCTATCCCTTCCATTAACGGGACGACCAGCCAGAAGTTTAACAATGCTGCCATGCAGAATCATGGTATCGAATTAGAAATCGGAACCACACTTGCCATCACAGAAAATATAGAATGGCAAGGCAATCTGAATTTCGCTTGGAACCGTAACAAGATCACAAAACTATTCAAACAGAATTACACTTCTTCCGACCTAGCTTACGGAGACGCCACCAGTGCCTACGTAGAAGGAAAAAATTCACAAACTTTATGGGCTTACAAATACGCAGGAATTCATAATGTAGGAACCGCAGAATCTCCGGATTGGCAACCCATGGTGCAAGGTCCAGACGAAGACACCCTTTTCGCTTTTGCAGACGGATTTCCCAAAGGAGATGCCACAACCTACATGCTAGACATGGGCACGAAAGTAGCACCCTACACGCTAGGATTTACCAATCAATTCAAGATTTACAATTTTGATTTTTCCTTTATCATCACGGGCAAATTCGGCCATGTATTCAACCATCATTCGTTTAACTACCCGGATGTCAGCGCAAAGGCATTACCCAACGCCAGATATTCAGAAGTTCTGAATTGTGATCCGATGAAGATGTTACCGTTACCCCAAAACGACGTGGAAAAGACGTATAGCACATGGTTTCCCATGTACAAGAGCCTGGACTATCTAGCAGATAAGGCGAATCACGTTCGTCTACAGGAAATCAACCTGACCTACCATGTACCGGCTAAATTATTAGCAAAAATCGGTATTTCCTCTTTACGTCTCTACGCTCAAGCTAACAACTTGTTCGTGATTACTAATAACAAATATGATGAGGACCCGGAAACACCATTAGGGACTTATCGTTTGCAGCCTCAATACACTTTTGGATTTAAGTTAGATTTCTAAAACAAGAAGCCATGAAAAAAGCAATTGAAATATCAAGAAAAATAGCATCCATCATCTGTGGGATCATTCTATTCACCGCTTGTGATGACTTTTTGGACGAATTACCCTCCAAAAGTACACGTCTACCTGTTAGCACGATTGAACAGTTAGATGCTATCCTAGCTAAATATACTGATTTTTGCGAAGAACCCAATAAAGCTGCACTATGCGGGCATGATGACTACGGATTTCCTGTCGCATTATATGATGCTCAACCGATGTTCTTTCCCGGACCAACCCAAATCCTTCAAAGCTATTTGTGGGACTACGAGAATTTAGCTAATGGAAGTGATGTCTTCTGGGGCGGGGACGGATACAATAAATCAGGCGAATACAGTAAGATTTTCCGGGCAAACATGGTACTCTCTTGCTTGAACGATGTTGAAGGTAGTAATGAAGACAAAGCTAGGCTAAAAGCGGAGGCCCATTTCATTAGAGCTTACAGCCATTGGAATCTTGTAAACACTTATAGTCTACCTTACACGGATGCCACAAAGACTGAACCCGGCATACCTTTGAAAAGATCTACAAGTTTTGAAGAATCCGCAGGAAGAGGAACTCTTGAAGATACATACAAATTTATCGAATCTGATTTACAAGAGGCCCTTAAATGCAAAACCACATTAATACAAGATGGTAAATGTAAACATTGGAGAGCCAACACAGCCGGCATTAACGGTTTCATGGCTCGATATTACCTGAACCGTAATGATTATACCAATGCACTAAAGCATGCAAATGATGCTCTAACAGAATACAGTACATTAGTGGATTACAACACTGAAATGGGTGAGGAAGATTCAATGGGTATAGGAATTAATTTCCCGACCACGTTCGAATGGGATGCCGATATATATACCAAACGGATTGAATGGAAAGAAACACTTTATATGAAATTCCTGTACTCGACAAATGTATCAACTCTATTTTTCCCAAGTGAAGATTTACAGGATTTATATGACACGGAGCATGACCTTCGTTACAAATACCACTTTACTGAAGGAGTGATGGATATGTACCTTTGCGATTACCCTTATCCGGTATACACATTCTTTTCTATGAACCATATTCCTAGCGGACCAACTACCGCTGAGATGTATTTGATCAAAGCTGAAAGTCAAGCACGTTTAGGTGATTACACCCAAGCGATAGAGACTGTAAACACATTAAGAGCTAAACGTATGGTTCCCGGTAAATGGGTAAAGCTTCAAGCAAATAATCAAACGGAAGCCATCCGTCAAATTTTAGAAGAAAGACGTCGAGAAATGCCATTCTCTCAACGTTGGTTCGACCTTCGTAGGCTAAATAACAACGAAGACCCTAATGACGACATCGCAGACGTTACCCGAACATTCTACCGCATCAGTTCCACAGCCATCTATGATAAAGAGGAACCAATTATTTATACATTGAAAAAGAACTCTAGAAAATACGCATTCCCGATCAGAGAGAACGAGATTGAATTATCCAATGGAGCTATGCAACAAAATATTTATTAAAACATTAATGATGAAAAATTTTATAATATACATCGCATTATTCCTTACTTTTGGTTATGCCGGCTGTGGTAAGCCTGCTTGTGTTATACAAGGAAAAATTGAATCAAAATGGAACGGTAAAACCGTGTATTTACAAATCATTGAAGAAGAAAATATGAGACCGCAGTCCATTGATTCAACCATAATTAATCAAGGAGAATTCAAGTTCGCACAAACCTCTGTCTCTCCTCAAACCGCCTTATTGAGTATCATCGAACAGGGGAAATCTGCATGGACAACTCAATTCATATTGGAAGAGGGCAATATCAAGATCACTTCTGACAGTCAGGGGAACACGCTAATTGCAGGAACTCCTAACAACGAACTCTTGCAACAGCATTTCAATCGCTGGTATATTCCCTACAACAAAATGAGGCAATCTTCCGAAGAAATGTACCGTTTGGAACAAGCCGGACAACTAACACGTAACACGCTAGATTCCCTAGACAAAAATAGTCAAAGTTATATGCGAGAAATGCGACTACTTTCGCTAGAATTTGTCAAAGAAAACATTAATAATCCGGCAGGTAAAAGTTTACTCATGGAAATTATGGGACTACCGGATCGCTTACTCGTCGATGTGGTTGAAAAAGCCGATTCAATAAGCCTCCACCATCCCCTTATGCAACAGATTTCCAAACGGATAAACACGTACAAAGCCGTAGCTGTAGGCAAGATATTCCAAGATGTGATTGCAGTAAACATGCAAGACCAACCTAGCCGTTTATCCGATTATGCAGGTAAAGGTAAATATGTGCTAATTGATTTTTGGGCATCATGGTGTAAACCATGCTGTATTGAAATGCCGGAACTAAAACAACTATATCATCAATACAAGGAGAAGGGTTTGGAGATTGTCAGCATATCTATTGATCAAGACAAAGATGCCTGGCAAAAAAAGATCAAGGAGCTACAAATGAATTGGCCACAAATGATCGATGAAAATAAAGAAGCATCTAAAACATACGTGGTAGGAGCAATTCCTCACACGATATTACTGGATCCAACAGGAGGCATCCTTGCAAAAGACCTAAGAGGAAAAGAATTAGAAGAAAAGATTGCTCAATATTTAAAATAACAGATTTCTTTACATATCATGAAAAAATATATTATTCTGTTCATACTATTCAGTGGAATAGTTAACACGATTCACGCACAAATAAAAATCCAAGGTACAGTCAAACAGCATGAAGATGAAAATATATATCTGTCCTATTGGGTAGGCAGAAAAAAACAGATAGATACCGTACAAATAGAAAAAAATGGAAAATTTATCTATCAAAACGAACAATATATACCCGAAATTTTATCTATAGCAGGCGAGGAAATGCCTCTTTACCTACAACCCGGAGATGAAATCAACATGACCGTTAATATGCAAAAAGATGGTGTAAAACGAATCATTTTCAAAGGAGATCGTGCCGCTGAAAATAATTACCAGTATGCCTTCTCTCAACTCGGTCAGTTACGAAAGTGGTTAACATCTGTCGAAAATATTCCTTTCAAAGCATACCAAGTCAAAATAAAAGAAAATGTGAGTGTTGCCGAAGAAAGACTAAAAAGAGTTTCTGATGAGAAATTAAGAAAGACATGGACTCAACTACAAAACGTCGTACCTCTGTATCTCGGATTAGACTACTATCAAACCAATCAAGCCAAAGCTAACACAGATCAAGATTTTATAACTTTCATCCAAAGCATTGACCTGACGGACTCTTGTAAAGCTGACTACAACGTAATTTCCGGAGTTATTCACTGGTATATGGACAAAAGCAACAATTCCAATACAGGCAACACATCAATCCATTATCTAGAGACAATTGAAAATGTGATCTCGGATCAATCAACCAGAAATAGACATACCACAGAATACATGGAATTACAACTGAAAGGAGCAAAAAATCCTAATATTCAAGAGATTTTCGATAAATACAAAGCTATTTGTACAGACACGGCTTTAGTTGCTGGTTGTCAAAAAAAATTGGACGTGTATCTAAATTATTTTAAAATTCGTAATGGAGTAATGGCTCCCGATTTTGAAATGATTGGTATTGATGGTCAAAAAGTTCGCCTATCAGATTTCAAAGGGAAAATGGTTTACATTGACGTATGGGCTACTTGGTGCGCACCTTGCAAAGCAGAAATTCCTCATGTAGCTACTTTACACGAACAATTTAAAGATGATAACAGGATTGAATTTATTAGTATATCAGTTGACACAAAGACAAAAGTTTGGAAAAAAATGGTCGAAGAAAAGGACCTTGCATGGCAACAATTTATTGTAGAGGGAGGAACCGATTCCTTTTTCTATAAAGAATATGCCATCGAATTTATTCCTCGTTTCATGCTAATAGACAAAAACGGAAAAATTGTAGAGGTTAATTACATGAAACCATCCACTCTGGGCTGTGCTGACAATCTAAAATCTCTCTTAAACAAATAAAATACAATTAATCTCAAAAACAGTTTCGATTTAATCTGATGGCTTCAATCATTCTATATTTTGATTCTCAATACTTACAAATTTATTTTTCGTCAAACCAACAATTAAATCGAAACTATTTTCATTTCTATTTTTTCAAAAAAAGCCGGACTAATTATTAATCCGACTTTTCGTTGGAATAAAAAGAGAATGAAATATTACAAAACATTGAAAATTATGCTAGGCTAACTAAGCTACAAGAATAAATTTCTGACTAATCTTTTTCATATTCGCTAGCAAAAATTTTCTAGTTAAACCTTTTATTTATATTTCATCTTCCTCGTCTTCGTAGCCAAATAAAAATAGAAATAATTAAAAGTATTCCCGGCAGAATCCATGTCATAAGTACCTGCCACGCTCCAATCTTCGTCTCATTTAAATAGATCATATTATCAGGGGGTGTCGGACGACGAACGTCAATAGGCACCTCGTTATCGGACATCCAATAAAATCCTCCCATGATAACCGCATAATTGGAAGCAGAAATCCCCCTGCGATTCATACTTAACTCTCCATTACTAATACAATCAGCATCCCCTAATATCATTATTTTCTGTTCTTTATTACAAACTTCTCGGGTAAGAGCCAAAACAGTCGCATATGACTTCTGAATCTCTCCCATACTTGCTGACAGTACAGGCCGTTCATCCACGAAATTTATAGTTTCTACTTCATTCCAAGTTAAAGAATCACTTATAAACAATGGTATTACATGATACCCTTTATTCCCATCATATTCCAAACCTGCAACACCAGACATAGCAAGACATCTATCATTCCGTTTCATTTCATCAAAATAATAATTCAGTTCTGCAGCCTCCCGAGTGGGTTTTGCAACAATCAAATCTGGAGAAAAATTTTCATTCAATTGAACCAAAGTACCCGATGATAACTGAACACCAAATTTTTCTAACAACACATTCATTACTTCTGAACGATTCGGCTCACACGTAATGAATAGGTTTCCACCACGAGCGATGTATCGCTCTAAATGTATTTCTTCTATCTCGGTTAACGGCTCTTTCAGTTCGGCTATGACAATTATTTTTATATTACTAGGAACGTCATCTGCCAAACTTACATTCAAAACGTCAAAACCTTGATTAATTAACGCATAACGAAATTTTTTTTCCAAGGCAAAACCACGATATTCCCGATCTCCCGTACGATTAATATCCCTTTCTCCATGACCTACTAGAAAACCAACACTAGGTAGTTCCATCGCTATTCGTTTAAACGCAGCTGTAATTTCAGATTCTCCCGGATGATGTTGCATATCATCAAAAACTCGTAAGAATGTCTTTTCTCCATTTTCCCGTTCCAACAAACGAACAAACATATTTTCCTCTCCAGACAGATCTATTTGCTCACGAATTTGATCCGGATTTAAAAACATACTAGAATCCAAACCATGAATCCGCATAATTTCTCTTGCTCGCTGTTTCGTATTCATATTAGGAAAACGCTGATCTTGTGACACGCTCTGAATCGTGTCATAATAATACACGTATTTCAATTTAATATCCGGTTTAAAACGCACATATTGTTTAAAACGAGCTTGATCGGTTTTCACTCGAGAAGGACTAGCAGTCCATATATCTCGCTCATCCAGAGCATTTAAATAACTTGTAATAGTTAATCCTCCCTCCAAACGACTGATCACATCTTGACTATTAGGAGTTAATGTATTCATCTTTGTCGTGGTCACATCATAGTATCCCATCAAGTTCGGGCGAGAAGACAAGTATCCCAAAAAACAAGCAAGCAGTACAACCCCGACATATCTACCTAAGGTTAATAACCAAGGACTCTTTTGCCGACAAGCCTGTAAACGTATTATGGCTAAAGTAAGGAACAGAACAATTACAATAATAAAGTAGAGCAAATCTTCGCTACAAATCAATCCCATCACAAATTCACCTGCACGTCCAGAAATTGATAACCAATAAGTAATATCACGGATGAACTCTATATCTTGCCACATATCTTTCACATAATTCAGCGCACCCAACATAGCTAATGTCAACATTGCTGCAACCACTTGATACGAGGTTAGGCTTGACATAAATAACCCCACCGCCGCATAAGCACAAATTAACAAATAAATACCTAACAACCCGGTTAAAACAAGAGGGAAATCAAAATCCTTAATCGTAAAAGCACCAAAAAGTGCAAAAATAAGCATGAGTCCTATCAGAACAAGACCATAAATCATCATGGACAAGAATTTTCCCAAGATAATTTGTACGTTTGTCACGGGAGACGAATATAGTAATCTAATGGAACCACTTCCAAACTCTCGACTCATCAATCCCATTGTCAATAACGGAATATAGAGGAACAAATACCCCTGAATAGCAGGAAAAACTCCTCCCCAAGGATTAGAAAAGACATTGGACGTCACAGAAACCAATTCATAACCTAGTGCCTGGTTACGCACTAATCCTCCAAACATATTTGTAAAAGTCATTGCTGTCTGGAACGTAAAAATTACAATGACTAACCAAGCTACAGGTGAATAAAACAAAGTTTGTAATTCTGTCTTTGCTATTTTATATATTGTTTTCATGAATGATTCTTTTATAATAAATTATTTCTTAGACAATTTGGCAAATATCGTATCCAGTGAACTTTTTTCCAGATAGATTTCGTTCAAACGCCAATCTCGCATCATACTAATTTCTACTACTTTCTCCATCATCTCTTGAGCATTTGCGAAATGAAGACGGAATCTCGTACCACCTAATTCTTCCACTTGCAATACCCCTGGAATCACCTGCAATTCCTCTACTGGAGGTCTTGTAATCAGAGAAACACACACGGAGCTGGGGGTTATATAATTATCAAATTCTTCTACAGTCCCTGAAAATACAAGACTCCCTTGTTCTATCATACGGATATACTTACAAGTAGCCTGAACCTCGGAAAGAATATGCGTGGATAACACGACAGTGCGTTCCTCTGCAATCTCTTTTACCAAATGACGAATTTCCATAATTTGGTTCGGATCTAAACCATTAGTTGGTTCATCCAATACCACGAAATCCGGTTTATGAATAATCGCTTGTGCAATTCCAACTCGCTGCTGATATCCCCCTGACAAGTTACGAATCAAACGTTTTTGAAAATGAGAAATCCCACATTTACCCATTACCTCAATCACGGCTTTATGAATTTGTTTACCAGGAATGTGGCGCAAACTCGCACAATACTCAAGATATTCCTCCACGGTTAGATCCACGTGTAAAGGAGGCTGTTGTGGTAAAAAACCGATATGCCGTTTAGCCTCTACGGGATTTTCACGCATATTAATCCCCTTGATAAAGACATTTCCTCTCGTCGGTTTCAACACACCACACATAATATTCATCGTCGTGGATTTACCAGCCCCATTAGAACCAAGTAAACCATAAATACCATTTTTCAGAATTTCAAAATTCATATCTCGAACAGCCCATTGCACGCTATAGCGATGAGATAAATTCTCCACTTTTACAATAACTTCTTCCATTTTTCACATTTATTTACATACAATCAAAATTGACATACCTATAGCGAGAAGAGTATTTTTACAATACTCCCCCCATCTATTTTTATTTCAGAATAATTTATTTGTAAATCATATCACCTATAACTTGTATATCAAAGTCATAAGTTTCCAACAAGTAATTTCTCAGAATGTCATATTTCTTTTTTACTAAAGGATATTCCAAGTCTGATTCCCACTGTTCCGATGTCCGACCCACCATCCCATTCAAAAAAGCCTTCAGATCATCCGTTTCATTCAATGTACGGGAGGGCCAATTCACCCGGGTAGACCACTCGTTTCCGTTATTGGCCACGAATCCCCGATTTCTTGCATAATCAGGAGAAGACGGTGTCGTGTTTGCTGCTTTAGAATAATCACTCAGCGCAAAGAATTCCTCTGGAAAATCTATCTTATCCATCCATTTTTCCCATAATCCTTGTTGAAGATTATTCTTTAAATTCAATTTTGTTTCCACAGACATTTTCTTTAAAGTATCCGAACAGTAACTAACAGCAATTTGCCCATTCATCACTCTCACATCTTTAAACTGAGCGGATGATCCGTAATGTAAAGTTGTTGCTAAAAATATCTTATAAGGCATATATTTTTTATGGAAATCTACTGGATAAAACGAAAACCAAACCTCTTCTAATAAATCCAACATTTCTCCCGCATATAACGGATCGGCTTGCGTATACGTGTAATCACTTGATGAACCTTCCATCTGACTCCAGTTAAAATCACGCTCCAAGTATTCGTACAAGACATACGTTCCGTATTGATTGTATAACTCAATAATACGGTCATCAGCAGGAGATTTTCCTTGAGGCAAAATATAATCCGGTTCCAAAGGATCAACGTTGCCCACACCATTTTCTTCTGAACAAGCGAGTAAGCACAGACTCAAAAACAAGGCAATGTATATATTCATTCTTTTCATAATTGACATATATTTATTCATTTAATATTAAATACCTTTTCTCTCCGGTTCATAAGCAGAAGGATTCTGTTCCAAACGATTATTATTCATAATCATCGTGGTAGAAAAAGGAATCGTGTATAATAAATCTTTCTCCTTCAATGTAAAAGTCAACCAAGAATCGGCCTTTTTAGCTTTGTATTTATGAGATATGGACGGCATTCCATAACGACGTAGATCAAACCAACGTTGTTCATCATAACATAACTCCAATCTACGTTCCAACCGGACCTCATCCAATATATCGGTCACATTCTCTATTGAAATATCTTCGTATCCCACAATTCGACAACGACGCAAATCATTCAAATCAGCCAAAGCCTCACTCGCTTTATCCATTTGTGCATAAGCCTCAGCACGATTTAAATACGCCTCTGAAATGCGTAATGTATTTGTCGGCCCCATCCCTTCCGAATAATCAGGGGTCTTTTTAGTAGTTTTCCCACTAGCATTAAACCAAAATTTCTTCCGACAATCATTATCGCTATATTTTGAAAGTAATTCTCGAGAAGGAATGTACCCATACTTCAATTGCCCATTACCATATCGCCATTCCACTTCCGAATGCGCATAAGTCGGCATATAAAACGTTGAAGAAGATACTAACGTGTAATTTGTCAAACCTTCAGCCGTCTCAATAGCTCTATCTGCCGCCTTTATAGCATTCTCCCACTGTTCCATGTACAAATAGACTCGAGACAACAAGATATAAACCGAAGTCACGTTAAGACGGTAGTTTCCCACTCGTTTCGGATTCTTTTCAAATAACTCAGCTGAAACTTTCAAATCTTTCACAATTTGGAGATACACCTCTTCAACCGTGTTCCGAACAAGCCCGTTCTCAACCAGACCAGCCGTCAATTTTAAAGGTACTCCCAATGATGTTTTATTATAATGATAAGGTTCTCCATATAGATTCACAAGTAAATAATAATAAAACCCACGTAACCCGTAAGCCTCTGCTTTCACGTATTCTCTTTCAACATCAGCTCCTGTCGCTTCATCAATCCCATCCAATGTCGCATTAACACCTTTCAACTGACTATAAACATTCTCATACAAATCTGTTATTTTCACCTCTCGCTCGCACATATCAGGTTGCCAGGTAAAGTACCCAAAATAATCCACGGCATAAGCGTTATTAGCATCACCATAATATAAACTTTCATCCAGTTCGACATCATCATCCAGTAAATAAAGCACATCATATCCTGACATTCCATAAGCAGATCCCAACAAAAATTGGCTATAATCCGAGACCGTCGATACGATCACCTCATCTTGAGATTTTTCTTCCAAAAAGTCAGAACAAGCACTTAAAGTCAATATCCCAACTAAAATTATTATTAAGTTTTTCATAGTAATTTCCATCTTTAATTTTTAAAAAGAAACTTGTAAGGATAATGATATAACTCGTCGTGTCGGCCAATTTCCCGTTTCAGGATCTAACCCATCCCATTTTTTATCTGATACCCACAAAAAAGGATTCGTCATGCTCGCTTTTACTTGCATACGTTGGATAAAAAATCGCTCTAACCAAGGTTGTCTGAATTCATAGGCAAAAGAAATAGAACGACAACGGATAAAATCCGTGTTAGCAACTCGGGCATCCGATAAATTATACATATAGTACAAATTTGTTGACACAGATGTAGAAGTCGCTGTAGCTGGTAACAATATGGTTTCATTGCCAGTTCCCGGCAAAGAAGGTATATTCGTAAATTGTTCGTCTCCTTGTTTTTTCCAACGATGAAGTAATTTTCTGGAAACATTCTGTTCCGGACGTGGTAACCCCGGCTGTGTCGACGTTGCGCCAGTGTAAAGCTCGGGTAAACGAGCATGGCCACCCCATTGTATTGTAAATAAAGCATACAACGAAAAACCTTTGTATTTTATCATCGTGTTCAATCCTCCAGAAAAATCAGGCACAAACTTTCCCGATTCAACCAGAAAGTCCGCAGGGGAATTCGCTCCTTCTATATCCATTTTATCAAACATCGGTAAGCCATTTTCCGAATTCAGCCCCGCAAATTGATATGAATAAAACGTTGAAAAAGGTCTCCCTGGAATAATTGCACTTCCTTCGATATAGTCATTCAGTGTATTTACTCGTTTATTTTTATCTATTTTATTACGAGAAACAGCCGTGTTCAGAGATAACTGCCAAGTTATATCCTTTGTACGAACTGGAATTACATCTATAACAAAATCATACCCGTAATTCTTCATCGTGGAACCAGAAACGATCCCATTAGCAACCCCATTTTCGTAAGGAACATTACGAGAAGCAAGTACCTTACTTATTTTTTGATAATAATTTAAAGTAAAATTAAGACGGCCATTCAAAAAAGCTCCATCCAACCCGAAATTATAAGTCTTTGTTTTTTCCCATCCCAAATTAGGATAAGGCAATGACTTTATTTTCAATACAAAATCTTGATAACGAGTATCAATACCACCATCATATGCAATTAAATAAGGAGAAACTGTGGTTACTGCATTTCCTTGATACCCGTATGAAACATAAAAGTCTAAATTATTCAACCACCATAAGTTTTTGGCAAAACGTTCATTAGCAACACGCCACTTCAAACCAACAGACCATGTCGGTTCAAAACGTTTATTTTTATCTTGTGCAAAACGATTCGATGCATCTATCCGACCATTAAAATTAATCACGTATAGATCATTATAGGTATAAACCACCGACATATATTCGCTAAGAGCATTTTCTTTCCGATTCACCACGCTAGAAGAACCATTTACAATGTCTGAATTACTCGTCTCGGAACCATAGGATAAATAAGTGATCGGTGGAGTTGCAAAAGTCTCTCCACGATCCGGCAAATATCCATAACGTTTATTCGCTCCTCCTTTTGATTTTACTGAATTTGTTTCAATACCAACTTGTAAAATTAATCTATGTTTTTCTTTGAATAGCTGATCATAAACCAAACTATTCCGCACCATCATTGTGGTTGTGTTAGTTAAATCCGTTTCCAAAATACCACCCACAGGTAAAGGGGAAGATTTCATCTCCGTACTATTTGCTGCAACTGTTCCATATTCATATCCACGAAGCTGGGTAATATAAAATGAATGTTCACTTGCATATTTTTTAGTATCGGAAGAAGAAGATGCATAAGAAAACATTCCCTGGTATTCCAATCCAGGCAAAACATTCCATTTAAGATCAATTGTCGATCCCCACGTACGGGTATCATTTTTACTCCCCGTATACCTCAGCTCGTTCAAAATATTATAATTATACATATATTTTCCATTGCCACTAAGACTATATTCCCCTATTTTCTCATGGAAAAACAAAGAACCGTCGTCCTTATAAGCAGGTATTGCCCGTGAAGTATTATACGCATAACTAAACGGATCAACGTTATAAGCAAATCCATTCACATTACGAACACTTCCTTTCAATAATAAATTAATCATCAACTTTTGTCCGAAATTCACAGTTGTATTAGAAGTAGCCGTAAACAAATTCACATCATTTCCTTTCGCCTCACCTCTCTCCCCAGTATATCCCAAAGACGTACGATTCAATACCTTACCGTTTCCTCCACTAATACTCACGCTATGGGAATGATTTAACGAATTGCGAAATAACAATTTGAACCAATCCGTGTTCTGCCTAGCCATCTTCTGGTACTCCTGATTCATTTCTCCAAGCGTAATCTCCTTGTTTATCAACCTTTGGAGTAATCCCGCATAACCGATAGGCAGAATTGACGATGTATAAGAACGTCTCTCGTCATATATCTCCTTCGAAAATTGCATAATCTCTTTTGAGTTCATCTGGTCGTACAAATCATAGCGAGGCCGTTGGCCAATAGAAAAATCACCATTATAATTCACAGCGATATCTCCTTGTGTTGCTTTTTTCGTGGTAATGACAATAACACCATTAGCAGCCTTTGAACCATAGATTGCAGTCGCGGATGCATCTTTTAACACTGTAATTGTCTCTATGTCATTTGGATTTAACCATGATATAGCATTACCTGCCAATTGACGAATGTCATCAGCATCAACTGAAAATTTTGTGTTATCCTCCGAGTCAAAAGGTTGTGGATCTCTTTGTATCACCCCATCAACCACCCAAACAGGCTCCTGACTACCCAATAACGTTGAGGTTCCCCGTACCCGAATTTTAGGTGAAGCCCCTACTAGCCCGGTCCTATTCATTACTAACATTCCGGGCACAACTCCCTGCAACATCTGATCAATAGACGAAGTTCCTGCCATCAAAATATCATCGATCTTCACAGTAGTTGAAGCTCCCGTGTAATTTCCTTTGGCAACATTACCATAACCTGTAACAACAACATCATCCAACGTTTTCACCTCTTCTTCCATACGAATAATATATTCCATTTTCCCCTTCACTAAAGGAATATATAATGTTTTCATTCCAATAGAAGTGACAACGAGAGAATCCACCCCTTTAACAACATTCAATACAAACTCTCCATTCGTATTAGTCGCTGTTCCTAGAGATGTCCCTTTCAAAATGATTGTTACCCCTGGCAAGGGATGATTTTGATTATCTTTCACAACCCCCTTTATGGTAAAATTATCCGGACTTTCTAACATACGGATTTCAAGTATTACCACGAAATCCGGCCTCTCTTCATAACGTACCTCTTTGCCCTTGAAAATCTGTTTCAAGGCTTCATCAAGAGTAACATGTTCCAAATGCACTGTCACTTTTTCTTTCATGTTTACTTGACTCTCGCTATAGAAAAAGTCTTTTCCATACTCTTTTCCTAACTTACTCAACACATCACTGATCACTTCATCTTTTACTTCCAATGAAATTCGTTTCATCTCCTGAGAGAAGATTACCTGCGGAAATAAAATAAGGCCTAACCAAAAAGGTAAAAACCTCCAGAACCATGTTTTTTTACTACCATCCTGCCAAAACAGAATAAGTCTACGACTTTTTTTCATATATTTGTATTTAATATTTAACATAGCTTTGTTCTTTATTTGCGACTTCAGAACAAAGCATTTATCAATATAAGTCGGGAAAGTCTTTCAACACTTTTTCGACTTTATTTTTCTGATATTATGATCTTCTCATTCTCTATAATAAAACGTACCGGACTCGAAAGCTCTATCATTTCCATCAAATCTTTAAATGGTCGAAATTTTAGCATACCACCTGAGAAATGTATATCTTTTAAATCCTCTTTTTCAAAATAAACAGGAACATCATACCAACGAACAATTTGCCTGACAATGTCTTCTAACCTAGCATTTTCAAATTTGAATCGCCCCTCTACCCACGAAATAACACTATTCGGATCTACTTTTTCCACCGTGATTTCCTCTCCAAACGCAACAGCTTGTTCACCCGGTACCAATACAACCCGCTTCCCATCGTAATTACTTACACAAACACTACCACTTACAAGCGTCGTCATGACC